>NZ_JBHRSQ010000002.1:0-2175 GCF_042643535.1 Halomonas tibetensis | reverse complement strand
TCGCAGGCTCCTTGGGCTTGCGTGCCTCGAACAGGTCGGCCACGCGGGGCAGACCACCGGTGATGTCCTTGTTGGCAGACGCCTCCACCGGGATTCGGGCGACGACTTCACCCACGCCAATCCTTGCGCCATTGTCGGCGGTGACGATCGACTTGCCGGGCAGCAGGTACTGCACCGGAGTGTCGGAACCACTGACGGTCACCGGCTGGCCGGACGCGTCATTTAGCAGGATCATCGGTCGCTTGTCGCGACCGGCCATGGGACGGGCCGCCGACTCGATCACCTCGATGGAGGAGAGACCGGTCATCTCATCCACGGTACGGTGGATGGTGAGGCCCTCGTCCATGTCGGCGTACTGCACGACGCCCTCGCCCTCGGCGACGATGGGATGGGTGTGCGGATCCCATTTAGCCACCGCCTGGCCGGAGTCGACAGGATCACCGTCTTTGACAGAGAGCTCGGCGCCGTAGGGCAGCTTGTAGTACTCGCGCTCACGACCGTGATCATCGGCAACGGCCAGGGCGCTGGAGCGGGACACCACTACCAGCTTGCCATCGCCGCGCTCTACGTACTTGATATTGTGCAGGCGCACGTGCCCGCCATGCTTGACCTGAACGCTGTCTACCGCGGAGGCCCGCGATGCCGCGCCGCCGATGTGGAAGGTCCGCATGGTCAGCTGGGTGCCAGGCTCACCGATGGACTGAGCGGCGATGACGCCTACCGCCTCACCGATGTTCACCTGGTGGCCGCGCGCCAGGTCGCGACCGTAACAGGTCGCACAGACGCCATGCACGGTCTGGCAGGCGATGGCGCTGCGCACCACGATCTCGTCGACGCCCATGGTATCCAGCTCGGCACACCACTTCTCGTCGAGCAGGGTCCCCCGCGGAATCAGAACATCGTTGCTGGCCGGATCGATGACGTCCTGGGCCACCACGCGACCCAGCACGCGCTGGGCCAGTGAAACGATAATATCGCCACCCTCGATCACCGGGTGCAGCGTCAGACCGTTCTCGGTGTCGCAGTCAGTCTCGGTGATCACCATGTCCTGAGCCACGTCGACCAGGCGACGCGTCAGATAGCCCGAGTTGGCGGTCTTGAGTGCCGTATCCGCCAGTCCCTTACGGGCACCGTGGGTCGAGATGAAGTACTGAAGTACGTTCAGGCCCTCACGGAAGTTGGCGATGATCGGGGTCTCGATGATCGAGCCGTCCGGCTTTGCCATGAGACCACGCATGCCCGCCAGCTGGCGAATCTGGGCGGCGCTACCGCGCGCGCCGGAGTCGGCCATGATGAAGACGCTATTGAAGGAGTCCTGCTCGACCGAATTGCCATGGCGGTCGATCACGGTCTCTTTCTCGATACCGTCCATCATTGCCCGGGCCACCTTGTCGTTGGCCTTGGACCAGATGTCGATCACCTTGTTGTACTTCTCGCCAGCGGTGACGAGACCCGAGGAGAACTGGTCCTCGATCTCCTTCACCTCATCCTCGGCGGCCTCGATGATCTCGGCCTTGGCGTCCGGGATAACGAAGTCGTTGACACCGATGGAGGCGCCGGACCAGGTGGCCATGCGGAAGCCAGTGAACATCAACTGATCAGCGAAGATGACCGTCGGCTTGAGGCCCGCACGACGATAGACCTCGTTGAGAAGCTTCGAGATGGCCTTCTTCTTCATCGGCTGGTCGATCAGCGCGAAAGGTACGCCCTCCGGCAGGATGCGGAACAGCAGCGCGCGGCCCACTGTGGTGTCGTAGAGGCGGCGATGCTGACTGCGCTCGCCGGTCTCCTCGTCCACATCGACCTCATCAAGACGCACCTTGACCCGGGCATGCATCGCGACGTTCTGGGTGCCGAAAGCGCGATCGACCTCGTCGAGGTTGGCAAATACCATGCCCTCGCCCTTGTCGTTGATCTTCTCGCGGGTCATGTAATAAAGACCCAGCACCACGTCCTGGGAGGGCACGATGATCGGCTCACCGTTGGCCGGCGACAGCACGTTGTTGGTCGCCATCATCAACGTCCGCGCTTCGAGCTGGGCTTCCAGAGTCAGCGGCACGTGGACCGCCATCTGGTCACCGTCAAAGTCGGCGTTGTAGGCGGCACACACCAGCGGGTGCAACTGGATCGCCTTGCCCTCGATCAGCAGCGGCTCGAAGGCCTGAATGCCGAGGC
>NZ_JBHRSQ010000019.1:0-64255 GCF_042643535.1 Halomonas tibetensis | reverse complement strand
TTCGTGTTCGAGACCCTGCCAACCCTCGGCGAGGATGACGACCTCGACACGCTGCTCCCTTGGCGCTGGAAAGACACGCTACCGGTCTAGGTCAGGCCGAAGAAGGTGGGGTTGGTGGAGCGCTTACCGATTTATTCGATCACGTCTACGTCAGCACCAGGCCAGCGGGCGTATGCAGACGCCAGCGCCTCCTCCTGGGTCATCGGGCGACCCGCTATTGCCAGACGCTTGCCGTCCACTCGAAGCGTCCAGCTCATGCGCACACCTGCTGGCAGCGGCTCCGGTGCGCCGCTCTGGTACTGGCGCGGTTGATGGGCCGCCTTGACCAGCGTTGACACCTTCGGCGTCAACAGTGAAGCGTTGGCGGCCCTCCTACAGGCGTTCTCTTGGCGCTGTGCTTCGGGTTCGGTAGCGGTAGCCTTTGCCCACGTCTGGGCATACCAGCTGGAGGTGGTGGCCAGCTTCGCCGGTGCCAACCACTTCAGCCGGTCGGTCAGGTAGTGCCGGTCGTCGGCATTGATCGGGCAGCGGGCTTCGATCCAGGCCAGCCAGTCGGCCAGCGTTACCGGCGGCGGATTGCCTACCCTGCCGCAGATCGCCTGGGCGGCCTGCTCTCGGGCCTGCTCAATACACTGGGCAGTCTCGAAGGCAAGGTCGATCTCGGCGGCCAGGGTGGCACGAGTACCACGGTCCAACGGCCCCATGGCTCGACGCATCAGGCTCTCCAGTTCCGCACCAAGGTCGCGGCCTACCTCCCGCCCCAGCACCTCGATGATGCGCTCGACCTCCTGAAAGGGGGCCGGCGCCCCATTAGTACTGATGGGCTCAGGCTTCACCACTTTGCCCAGCGGGCTATCCTCGGCCACAGTCGGCGCTGGGAGCGGTGGCACTTCCTCCAGGTGCCGGGGCGCCTTGTTCAGCTTGGCCAGCCAGCGGTTGCCGGATGCATTTTTTTCCGAAAAAGCTCCCAGTGAGGTACTGCCAAAACTGACAGAACCCCCTTTTGGCACTTTTGTCAGTTCGCTATCAGGCACATTTCCCAGTTTTTCCAGCCAGCGATTCATGACTCCCCCTCGTTCGGCGCAAGGCTCGGATGCCAGTAGAAAACGGTCTTCGGTCGTCCGGTTTCGGCAGGCACCTCGAAACGGCGAACGTGGTGGTGGTCCTCCAGCACCTCGATGGCCTCGCGCACATCCTCGACGTTGGCCAGGCCGGACCACTGCTTGCGGCGCACGTCGCGGGCAGTGAACGGCTGGGGCAGCTTGTCGCGGCGCTGGTGGATCAGGTGAGCGCCTGCAACCTGGCTCCCGGTGACGGCGCTGTACAGCCGGGCCGAGTGGCTACGCAGGAACTCCGCCCATGCCAGAGCGCGGCAGGTGGAGGCGTGGCCGACTTCGCCCTGCTCGACGTCCACCAGGGCGAACAGCAACGCCAGCGCGCAGACGGTTTTGGGCATCTTCAGCAGGTGGGATTCCAGGGCCGGGGGCAGCTCGCCGCTTCGGGCCTCGGCGTGAAGCTCCTCCATCCAGGTGATGAACTCGGCCTGGGCGTGATCGCTGAAACGCCAGGTAGGCGGCTCGCCGTCCTCGGTCTCGAAGGACATGGCGTGGAGCGCATAGAACGCCTGCCGGTAACGGTCCCTGGCCTCAGCCGACGGCGCCCGGTCCACCCACCGCCATTGCTTGGGCTGGTCCGGCCATACCGCCAGTTGGAACCGCTGAATCAGGCCATCGTCGTCGGTACCCTTGGCCACGCCTCGCACCAACGGGGCAATCTTCGCCGGCTGGATACCGCCAATAATGGACAGGTTGCAGTTCTCGATGGCGATGGTGCCGCGCCCGATGCGGTCATAGGTGTAGCGGCCATCGCCGTTGAAGCACTCCAGATAGAACGCTCGGTCAGCGGCGTGCTCCTCCTGCTGCATCTTGGCCAGCCAGCCGGACAGTTCATCGCGCACCAGCGTCAGGCCGTTGGGGTTCTCGTTCAGACGCTCGCCCAGCGCCTCCACGCTGGCGTCATTCACGGTCAGGCGGGGCGGTGACTCGGGCGGCTCCTCCAGGTTGGCGACCTTGGCCAGTTCGGCGCGGGCACCGTCTCGGTCTCCCTCCTTGGCCTTCTTCTTCGCACGTTGTTTGGCGCCCTGGCGCTCCATCTCCACGATCTCGGCATCATCTTCGTGCTGTGCCCGTGCGGCCTCGTGCTCCTCGCGGAGCTCCTTCTCGATGGCATCCAGCGGGAAACGCATTGCCTTGAGCGTGGGTGACTTCATCGAGGATGGGCCACCAATAAGGGCGCCCCACAGGTTCGGCGTGATGGTCCAGTCGTCGTAACGCTTCGGGTGCATTAGCACCTTGCGGCCTACCACGCCGGCCAGGCCGATCAGGGCCACCACGGCGCAATACTCCGGTGCCGATTGCTGGCGCTGGGCCACGTCCATGACGTAAGGCCGGATCGCCTCGGGCAGCATCTCGGGGCTGAACGGGTCAACGGGCGGCAGGCTGGACGGCAGCGCCCTGGGTGGCTCCATCGGCTCGGCGGTGTCATGCAGTTGGGTGAGGATGGAAGTCATGCGGCAGCCTCCTTGCGGCCTTCACAGGCGGCGAGGTCGTTGAAGTCGGAACAGGCGCAGTCTTCGCAGGGGAAGCGTGGCCAGGTGATGTCAGCGCCGATGACCTCGGCAGCGTGGCGGCCATAGGTCAGGCCGGGATTGCCAGGCGTGCGCCGGTCGTTGTCGGCGGCAATAGTGATGCTGATATGGGCGTGCAGGTTGCGGCGCAGGGTGCGGGCTACGGGCTCAAGGTTGTTCGTGGCCATGGTCGCCACGACCGGGCAGCCGCTTGCCTCATGGATCGTCGCCGCTGTTGCCCAGCCCTCGGTCACATAGATGTGCCCAGCGCCAGCCAGCCGGCCCACCAGGGAGGCGGCGCCTTTGATCCTGCTCCGTTTGAGGAACCGCTTTGTGCCGTCCGCTTGTATGCGCTGGAGGTTCACCAGCTCGCCATCGGCATACAGGGGCACCAGCAACACGCCGCCCCGCTGACGCAGGTTGTGAGGCTGCACACGCTTGGTGGCGAGATACCGGTGGCACTGGTCGGCCAGGTCGGCAGCGTCCCACTCCTGGCGGGCCTGCTGGGCGGCCTGGGCCTGCTCCTGCTGGCGCCTGACCTCGCGCTCACGTCGTGCCTTCGCGGCAGCCTGACGGGCCTGCTCGGCGGCGATGGGGTCATGCTCGCCGGCCACGGTGACGGTCTGCTGCTCCCCGGTGTGCCAGAAACCGAATACCGCCACTTCCAAGGTGGGGCAGACATACCAGCCGGCCAGGTTCCCCCGGCGCTTGTCCGGGGCATCGAAGCGGTGAACGTCGCCATCGGTACGGATCGTCAGGCCTGTGACGCCACGGGCAGCCAGGGCATCAGCCAGTGCCGACTCGATGGTGGTATGATGGCCATGCGCTGGGTGTGGCGCATCGTATCGGGACCGGCTCTCAACTGAGGGCCGGGCCTTTCTCGTTTCGGGCTGCATACCACTCCTCCTTCGCCTCACGGCGGTGGTGGTGATTGGTCGGTTGGTGCTTCGATGAGAGAGCCCCGGCCAGCCAGCGCCAGCAAGCGGCCAGGATATAAGCCAGGGAGAACATCAGTTGTCGAGCTCCATGGTGCGGCTAGCCTCGATGCGCTGTTGGATCCAGGTATCGACCTCGGACTCGAGCCAGGCGACCGCTCTTCCGTTCGCCGTCAGGCGGATGGGGCGCGGAAAGGTTCCGGCGTGAATGAGCCGGTGGAGGGTGGTGTTGGATATGCCGCAGCGGCGCAGAACGTCGGGGCGACGGAGGAGGCGCTGCTGATTACGCTCGATGGCCTCGTGGATGATGTCTGCCATGACTCGGTTCCTCTCGGAATGAAGTGACATGGCAAGGATGGCTCAGAAAATGTTGGTCGAACGAACTTCGTTTTCGTTTATTATATCTTTAGTGTCCAGTTCCGCCTTCGCCAACCTCGCACACTGGCGGCACTGACACCCATGATCTCCGCCACTTTAGAGGCAATATTGCGCTTTTCCATGCCTGAGGCGGCCAGGCGGTTATGGTGGTGCTTTGCCTCCATGATCCTGGGCTCAGCGGCTTCTGCACGCGATTGGCCGGATCTTTTTCCTGACGCCTTGCCATTCATCTGGATCTGCAAGATCCTGATTTCCGATTCCATCGCCTTGCTGTACCGTTCGTGGCTGGGCCTGGTCAATGTCCCATAGAGATAGCCAAGGACCAGCAGGAACTGGCCATTGCTCATCGGCCCCAGCTGATCGTCAGGGACATGCTTCCAGAGCTGGCGGACCATCCCCCAGCACATGCTGGCCGTATATTCGGATGTGGTTGAATCGTCCTCTTCCGATGACGGCAGCTGGCGAAGCTCATAGGCCATTTGCAGCAGCATTTCCTTGCCGTGGATAACGCCACCATCCTTGCTGATGATCTCCAGGTGGTCGGCCATCTCCTTCGTAGGCTGGCCTTTCATCGCGTTTATAATCAGTCCTTTGCCATTTGAGCGGGTGGCTACTGCAGGGCGTGGCTTATGCGGCTGATCGTTGTCGGAAATCCCCTTGGCTTTCGAGATCTGTGCGCCAGGGAAAGAGGTCATGCTCTGCAGCGCTGACCGATGACAACCGCGAGTGGGTGAAGTGTCTCGCTTGAAATCGCTGCTGTGATCCTGGAGCGAAAGCTGCTGCATATGGATGCCCAAAGCGGTAGCCAGCTTCTGCAGCGTGTTCCGACGAAGGTTGGCGTCGTGGCGCTCCCACTGGGCGACCTGGGCTTGGGATACTGCCAGTCGGCCCGCGAGCTCGGTCTGGGTCATGCCCAGGTGCTCGCGCCAGCAGCGGACCAGCGGCACATCGTCGGTCAGGTGGCGGCTGATGACTTCGTGAGGCAGGGTTGGGGCATCGGCTTCACCTGCGCGCGCTATCAGTTCGTTGAACTGCTCCAGGGGCACCACGGCGAAACGGCGGCCCTCCTCCTCGCTGATACGGTAATCAACCGGAGCGGTCATCGTGGCTCCTTACCTTCTCGGCAGGCAAAATATGAGTTTTAATAAGTTTTTGATGGGCAGGGCATCAGCTGCCGGTGCGGATCGGCACCACGTTGTCGGTTCCATCTCGCAGGGCGTCCAGATAGTCGGCCCATGACTGCAACATCTCTCGCCGCTGCTCCAGGTGGGTGGTCCGGTTGTAGGCGCGGCCGTTGCTGTCCTTCACCGCATGGGCCAACTGCTGCTCGATGTAGTGCTCGGGGTAGTTCAGTCGCTCAGCCAGAATCGTGCGGGCCATCGCCCTGAAACCGTGCGCTGTCATCTCGCCCTTGAAGCCCATGCGATCCAGCGCGGCCTTGATCGTGGCGTTGCTCATCGGGCGCTTGCTGCTGCGGATGCCGGGGAAGACGAACTCGGTGCGTCCGGTAAGCCCGTGCAGGTCGCTTAGGATGGTCACCGCTTGGTGGGGCAGGGGGACAATCAGGGGCTGGCCGGTCTTGCTGGCCTCGAAGGTCCAGGTAGCTGCCTCCAGGTCGATGTCGCCCCAGCGGGCCTGGCGCAGTTCGCCGGGACGAGTGAAGACCAGGGGCGCCAGCTTCAGCGCCGCGATGGTGGTGGGCTGGCCGCCATAGCCATCAATAGCACGGAGCAGCTCGGCCACCTCCTTGGGGTCGGTCAGGGCAGGGTAGTGCTTGGTCTTGCTGGGCCGCAGGGCGCCGCGCAAATCCGGTGTCGGGTCGCGTTCGACGCGCCCGGTCGAGATCCCGTAGCGGAAGACCTGGCCGCAGAGCGTCTTGACTCGGTGAGCAGTCTCGACGTGGCCGCGCTCCTCGATACGGCGCAGGCAGCCCAGCAGCTCGGGCGGGGTGATCTCGGCGATGGGGCGCTTGCCGATGATCGGGAAAGCGTCTCGCTCCATGCGGCGCTTGTTGCGCTGGTAATGGGCCGGCACCACCTCATGCTGGTGAACCTTCTCCAGCCACTCGACGGCCACGACCTTGAACGTGTTACCAGCAGTCTGCTCCCCCTGTTGGCGAGCGATACGCTTTGCGGTGCTGGGGTCGATGCCCTGGGCAAGCTGGCGCTTGGCCTCGTCGCGGGCTCCTCGTGCCTTTACCAGCGAGACATCCGGGTAGACGCCTATGGCCAGCCGCTTCTCCTTGCCGGCGTGGCGGTACTTCATGCGCCAGTATTTGCTCCCGCTCGGTGAGACCTCCAGGTAGAGGCCACCTCCATCGGCCATCCTGAATATCTTGTCCTTGGGCTTGGCCATCTTCACGGCGGTGGCGGACAGCTTGTTGGTCTGGCGACTCATGGGGGCACCTCGGGCTGGTGATAGCCTCATGCCCCCGTACGGCTGTGTCGGATGCCCCCAAGTGTGGGGGCAGGCCGTTGGCCAGGCAGGCGCCGGCTGGCGCGAGTTCTGGCGGAGTTGGGGGCATCAGGTAGTTGGCTTCGACGCTGTGCCCCCAGATATGCCCCCTAAGGCGGGGGCATGTCAAGGAATGTTGTGAAACGTCCAGACACAAGAAAGGGGCCCGGAGGCCCCTGTTCATGCGGTTTCTGAAGTGTTGTGAAACCTCCTGAAACCTTGGTTTGGTGGAGGCGGCGGGAATTGAACCCGCGTCCGCCAGCACTCGCCCATTGGCTCTACATGCTTAGATTCCGTCTTTTAATTTAACGTCTCTGGCTCCGACGGTCAGGATCCAGCGACGCGATTCCTCTTAAGTTTAGCGAACGGCACGAGGTCAATACCGAACGCGATCCCATCATTCTTAGCTCGTATCCCCTCTGCGATGAATGGGCACACCGCTTTGGGGCCGGACAAGAAGCTAACAGCTGTTAGGCTGCCAGCGCGTCCTGAGCGTAGTTGTCGTCGTTTGCGACTATTCAGTTGTGATGTTGGATTTACGAGATACATCACGCTCTCGGCATGCACCGCAGGGGTTGTCACCGGCGTCGAAACCATGTCGCCCCCGTAACGCCCTATCTTATCAGGATGGGCAGAGATGTGACAGTCTACCCTTTGTTTTGTTCTCGCATGATGCGGCCCTTCTGACGCTGCCAGTCGCGGTCCTTCTCGGTGGCCCGCTTGTCGTGCAGCTTCTTGCCTGTCACCAGAGCCAGCTCGCACTTCACTCGGTTGCCTTTCCAGTAGAGTTTGAGCGGCACGCAGGTGTGCCCCTTCTCCTGGGTCCGCGAAAAGATCTTGGCGATCTCTTTCCGGTGAAGCAGCAGCTTCCGCGTGCGAGTGGGATCGGCGATCTCGTGGGTGCTGGCGGTGTTGAGCGGCATGATATGGCTGCCCAGCAGCCAGGCCTCGGCGCTCTTGATCAGAATGTAGGTGTCCGTCAGCTGAGCCTTGCCGGCGCGCAGGCTCTTGACCTCCCAGCCGGCCAGCACCAGGCCCGCTTCGAAGGTTTCGTCGATGTGGTACTCGAAGCGAGCCTTCTTGTTCTGGGCGATCATGTTGCTGCTGGGCCCCTTGCCCTTGCCTTTCTTGTTGGCCATGAAACCTCGTGTTTGTCCGTGCCAGTGGCGGCTATCCCTTTGGTATGGGGGGAAGCGTGATACCATTCAAGACCTAAATAGCGGCTCATGATACGCCCTGGGCCCTGTTAAGTCAGCGGAGAGCTCAATGCCAACGGTCAACCGAACCGCCATGGTGCGGCATTCCCCCAAGCAGATGTTCGACCTGGTCAACGACTTCGAGAGCTATCCGAAGTTTTTGCCGGGCTGCCGGCGTGCCCGGCTGATCGAACGTGACGACGCACACCTGATCGGCGAGATGACCCTGGGTCGCGCTGGCATCGAGCAGAGCATTGCCACCCGCAACGACCTGGTCGAGCCGGAGCGCATCGAGATGTCGCTGGTCAGCGGGCCCTTCAAGCGTCTGCGTGGAAGTTGGATGTTCATTCCCATGGGAGAGAACGCCTGTAAGGTTTGTTTGGAGATGGAGTTCGAGTTCGCCAACCGCTTGCTGGGCATGGCCTTTGGCAAACTCTTCCAGCAGGTGGCGGGTCAACTTGTGGACGCCTTCACTCGCCGCGCCGACGACCTTTACGGGCGCTGAGCATGGCCGAGATTGCGGTAGAAGTGGCCTTTGCTCTGCCTGAGTGTCAAAGGGTGGTGGCCCTGAGGGTGCCTCTCGGCACCACGGCCGATGAAGCGGTGGCCCTGGCCGATCTGCCGGGGCGTTTCCCCTATGTGCCTTCCGAGGCCTTTACCGGGAACGACCTCGGCGTCTTCGGCAAGCGCTTGCGTGAGCCATCAAGCCACCGCCTTCGTGCCGGCGATCGCGTGGAGCTATACCGCCCGTTGACCATGGACCCCAAGGCGGCTCGGCTGATCAGGGCGACCGACAATAAACGCTGATGCCCCGCCCGGCATGGCCGAAGCGGGGAAGAGTGGAGCGTGAACACCCACGTCCGGGCTGGCTCAGAAATCTCCGGCCGGCGTGCCGCCCATCGGAAGCATGGCGCCTTACTCGGGCTGCAGCTCCGGGTTGACGCTGAACGGCTCGGTGCCTTCTACCTGGGGGCCGATGCTGTCGCTGGGTCTCATCTCAATGCCTTGCTCCAGGTCGCCCTCGCGCTGGATATCTACCAGGCGATTGCCGGCGAAGGTGAGGGTCACGCGCCGCTGTTCGACATCGCCGTAGGCTTCTTCAAGACGAAACACGTAGTCCCACTGGTTAGCGTCGAAGGGCGCTTCCAGCAGCGGGCGGCCCATCACATAGACGACGTCGTCGCGGGTCATGCCCGGCCGAAGTTGCTCTACCATGCCGGCGGTCACCAGGTTGCCCTGGGGAATGTCTCGCTTGTAGACACCGAAATAGCTGCAACCGCTGGCCATCAGCAGGGCGGCGGAAAGGGTGACGATTCTTGTCAGCTTTTGCATTTGCGCCTGTTCTTCATTATCGTGGTTTTGGTCGATCATACCCGACCCTACCCGATACTGCGAAGAGCAACCATGGCCGACCAGAACCATGAACTACGCAAGGCCGGTCTGAAGGTGACCCTGCCCCGCGTGAAGATCCTGCAGATCCTCGTCAGCGCCCAGGGTGAGCACCACATGAGCGCCGAGGATGTCTACAAGACCCTGCTGGAAGCCGGAGAAGACGTGGGCCTGGCCACCGTCTATCGTGTGCTGACCCAGTTCGAATCGGCGGGCCTGGTGGTGCGTCATAATTTCGATGGCGGCCACGCCGTCTTCGAGATCTCCCAAGAGGAGCACCATGATCATATGGTGTGCCTGGATAGCGGGGAGATCATCGAGTTTTTCGACGAGACCATCGAGCGGCGTCAGCAAGAAATTGCCGAGGAGCACGGCTTCGATCTGGTCGACCACGCGCTGGTTCTCTATGTGCGTCCCAAGGGCGCCAACGCGACGCGACCGGACGGCTCCCAAAAAAGGTAGCGCCAAGCCCTAAGCGCTTGAGACACAACGCGGCCCCGATCATCGATCGGGGCCGCGTGCGTTTCCGAGGTTCGGCAGTTGGGCTTGGCGCAGAAGGCTCAGTGGTGGGGGCGCTGGCTGGCGTCGAGCATCTCTCGGGCGTGGGCCAGGGTGCGCTCTGAAAGGTTGACGCCGCCCAGCATCCGAGCCAATTCGCTGACCCGGCCGGCCTCGTCCAGCAGCGCCATGCGGGTGAGGGTAGTCTCCTGCTCCGCGTGCTTCTCGATATGCAGATGCTGATGGGCCTGGGCCGCCACCTGTGGCAGGTGTGTCACGGTCATCACCTGGCCGTGCTCGCCCAGCCGGCGCAGCAGCTGGCCGACGATCTCGGCGGTGGCCCCGGAAACTCCCACATCCACTTCATCGAACACCAGGCTGGGAATGGTGGAGTGGCGGGCGGCCACCACCTGGATCGCCAGGCTGATCCGCGACAGTTCGCCCCCGGAGGCCACCTTGGCCAGCGGCCGGGCCGGCTGGCCGGGGTTGGCGCTGATCAGGAAGCGCGCGCCTTCCATGCCCTCGGCGGCGGGCGTATCACGCTCGAGGATTTCGACCTCGAAGCGCGCCTTGCCCATGGCCAGGAAGGCGAGCTGCTCCTGAACCGCCTTGCCAAAACGCGTGGCGGCCTGGCGCCTTGCCTCGCCCACTTGCCGCGCCAGGCCCCGCCACCGCTCGCGGAGGGTGTCGACCTCGACTTCCAGCGCCTCGAGGTCTTCATCACCCCCCTCCAGGCGTTCCAGCTCTCCCTGTAGACGCTGGTGCAGTTCGGTAAGCTCCTCGGGCATTACATGGTGCTTGCGTGCCAAGCGGTGCACCTCGCTGAGACGCTGCTCTGCCCAGGCCAGGCGCTCCGGGTCGAGCTCGGTGCCCTCGGCGAAGTGATGGAGCTCCCTGGCCGCCTCCTCTACCTGTATACGCGCATCGCCTAGCATGGAGAGCGCCTCGGAGAGGCGGCCACGGTCGCTGCCGGGCAGCGCCGACAGATGATTGATCGCCTGGGTCAGCAGTGCCATGGCGCCGCCCTCGTCGCTGTCGCAGCACTCGGCGGCGAGCTGCGCCTCTCGCAGGCGCTCCTCGGCGTGGGCCAACTCTTCCTGCTCCTCCTCCAACGCCTTCAGCTCGCCCTCGGCCAGAGCCAACTGGTCGAGCTCCTCCACCTGGTAGCGCACCAGCTGTCGGCGGGCGGCTAGCTCGTCGCCATCCTCGGCGAGACGTTTCAGCCGGCGCCGCGCGGCCTGCCAGGCCCGGAAGGTCTCGGCCATGTCGCCCACCGACACGCGATGGTCGGCGAAGTCGTCGAGCAGGCGCAGATGAGTCTCCTCGCGCAGCAGCGCCTGGTGGGCGTGCTGGCCGTGGATCTCGATCAGCCGCTCGCCCAGCGCCTTGAGGTCGGCCACGGTGGCCGGCTGGCCGTTGATCCACGCCTTGGAGCGCCCGTTGGCGCTGACCACCCGGCGCAGCAGGCAGTCGTCCTCGGGCAGTTCCCGGGCTTCTAGCCAGGCGCGCGCTTCGGGCAGCGCGGCAATATCGAATCGCGCGGAGAGGTCGGTGCGATCACAGCCGTGGCGCACGCTGCCGGCATCGGCGCGTTCGCCCAGGCAGAGCCCCAGGGCCCCGAGCAGAATCGACTTGCCGGCGCCGGTTTCGCCGGTGATGGCGGTCATGCCGCCGGCGAATTCAAGCTCCAGATGGTCGACGATGGCGAAGTCGCGAATGGCGAGCTCTGTCAGCATGATGCCTCCCGGAAAGTCTGCAGGCCCTGGGGTCAGGACTACTGGTCATCTATACAATATGTGTGCGTTTATACAGTAGTCCAGGTTGGCCAACAATGCACGGCGGCTTGCCCGCCTTGAGTTCCTGCGCCCTGACCCCATATACCCCGCAGAATCGTTTTTTCGTCATTCATTATTGAGCCGGCGGCCCATAGCCGCCGCCTCCCTGTCAGGAGAGACCCATGGCCAAAGAGCCCCAGACCCCGCTGGACGAGGAACTTGCCCGTCGTGAGCAGGAGGCCGAGCCGCAGCCCGTGGAAGGCGAACTGGAGGATGCCGTTGAGGCGGCCGAACAAGCAGAATCGGATGAGGCTGAGCTTGAGAGCGACAACCCCGAAGCCGAGATGCTGGCCGCCCGCGTAGAAGAGCTGGAGACGAGCGTCGCCGAGGCCAAGGACCAGGCGCTGCGTGCTGCCGCCGAGGCTCAGAACGTGCGTCGCCGCGCGGAGCAAGAGGCCGAGAAGGCCCGCAAGTTTGCGCTGGAGAAGTTCGTCAAGGAGCTGCTGCCGGTGGTTGATAGCCTGGAGAAGGCGCTGGACGCCATGGCGGACGAGGCCACTGAGGCCCACCGTGAAGGGGTCTCCATGACGCTCAAGATGCAGCATGACGTGCTGGCCAAGTTCGGTGTCGAAGCCATAGAGCCGTCGGGCGAACCCTTTGATCCCCAGTTTCATGAGGCCATGGCCATGGTGCCCAACCCGGAGTTGGAGCCCAATACGGTCATGGAAGTGATGCTGAAGGGCTATCTGCTCAATGGGCGACTGGTGCGCCCCGCCATGGTGATCGTCAGTCAGGCCGCAGGCTGACGCACAACAAATCTCGGCCGCGGGTCTTGAAATACCACCCCCGGCCCCCAGATAGAAGTCAACTCCGCGGCGCATGCCGCAGAACACGACTCCGGATACACAGCAACGACTCTACGAGGATTTCCTATGGGACGCATTATTGGTATTGACCTGGGGACCACCAACTCCTGCGTGGCCGTACTTGACGGCGACAGCGCCAAGGTCATCGAGAACGCCGAGGGCACCCGCACCACGCCCTCCATCATCGCCTACACCGAAGACGGCGAGATTCTGGTGGGCCAATCGGCCAAGCGCCAGGCGGTCACCAACCCGACCAACACCCTTTACGCCATCAAGCGCCTGATCGGTCGTCGCTTCAAGGACGACGTCGTCCAGAAGGACATCAAGATGGTGCCCTACGGCATCACCGAGGCCGACAACGGCGACGCCTGGGTTGAGGTCAATGGCAAGAAGTTGGCACCGCCGCAGGTCAGCGCCGAAGTGCTGAAGAAGATGAAGAAGACCGCGGAAGACTACCTGGGTGAAGAAGTCACCGAGGCGGTCATCACCGTGCCGGCCTACTTCAACGACAGCCAGCGTCAGGCGACCAAGGATGCCGGGCGCATTGCCGGCCTCGAGGTGAAGCGCATTATCAACGAGCCCACCGCGGCGGCGCTGGCCTACGGCATGGACAAGTCTCGCGGTGACAAGACCATCGCGGTCTATGACCTGGGCGGTGGCACCTTCGACATCTCCATCATCGAGGTGGCCGACGTCGACGGTGAGACTCAGTTCGAGGTGCTGGCCACCAACGGCGACACCTTCCTGGGTGGTGAAGACTTCGACATGTACCTGATCAACTACCTGGTCGATCAGTTCAAGTCCGACAGCGGCATCGATCTTTCCGGCGACAACCTGGCCATGCAGCGCCTCAAGGAAGCCGCCGAAAAGGCCAAGATCGAGCTCTCCAGCGCTCAGCAGACCGACGTCAACCTGCCCTACATCACCGCCGACAACACCGGTCCCAAGCACCTTAATGTGAAGGTGACCCGGGCCAAGCTGGAGTCGCTGGTGGAAGAACTGGTGCAGCGTTCCCTGGCGCCCTGCAAGATCGCGCTCAAGGATGCCGGCCTGTCTGCGTCCGAGATCGATGATGTCATCCTGGTCGGCGGTCAGACCCGCATGCCGATGGTCCAGAAGTCCGTCGCTGATTTCTTCGGCAAGGAAGCCCGCAAGGACGTCAACCCTGACGAGGCCGTGGCCGTGGGCGCGGCGATCCAGGGCGGCGTGCTGGGCGGCGACGTCAAGGACGTACTGCTCCTCGACGTCACTCCGCTGACCCTGGGCATCGAGACCTTGGGCGGCGTGATGACCCCGCTGATCGAGAAGAACACCACCATCCCGACCAAGAAGACCCAGAGCTTCTCGACCGCGGATGACAACCAGACGGCCGTGACCATCCACGTGCTGCAGGGCGAGCGCAAGCAGGCCGGTGGCAACAAGTCGCTGGGCCGCTTCGACCTGGCCGACATTCCGCCGGCACCGCGCGGCGTGCCGCAGATCGAGGTCGCCTTCGACCTGGACGCCAACGGTATTCTGAACGTGTCCGCCAAGGACAAGGCTACCGGCAAAGAGCAGTCCATCGTCATCAAGGCGTCCAGCGGCTTGTCGGACGACGAAATCGAGCAGATGGTCCGCGACGCCGAGGCGCATGCCGACGAGGACAAGAAGTTCGAAGAGCTGGTGCAACTGCGTAACCAGGCCGACGGCATGGTCCACGCCGCGCGCAAGACCGTGCAGGAAGCCGGTGAGCACGCCAGCGAAGAAGAGAAAGAGGCCATCGAGAGCGCCGCCAAGGAGCTCGAGGAAGCCATCAAGGGCGATGACAAGGACGACATCCAGACCAAGCTGGACAAGCTGACCGAGGTCTCCGGCAACTTGGCGCAGAAGATGTATGCCGCCCAGGCCGAAGCGGCCCAGCAGGGTGGCGGTGAAGGCCAGGAAGCCGGCGCCAAGCAGGAAGATGACGTGGTCGACGCCGAGTACGAAGAAGTCAACGACGACCAGAAAAAGCAGTAAACCACGCATCTAAACCACGGATGACGCCAGCGCGGGGGCCTGACTCCCGCGTTGGTGTTTCCGCGGTACCGCGACGGAGGCGGACCGATTCATGTCCAAACGTGACTATTATGAGGTGCTGGGCCTAGAGCGCGGTGCCGATACCAAAGAAATCAAGAAGGCCTATCGACGCCTGGCCCAGAAGTTTCACCCCGACCGCAACCCGGACGACGAAACTTCCGCAGGGAAGTTTCGCGAGGTGTCAGAGGCCTACGAGGTGCTCTCCGACAGCGAGAAGCGCGCGGCCTACGACCAGTTTGGCCATGCGGGCGTAGACGGCCAGGCCGGCGGCGGCGGTGGCTTCGGCGGTGCGGGTGCCGGCGGCTTCAGCGATATCTTCGGGGATGTGTTCGGCGATATCTTCGGCGGTGCAGGTGGCGGACGTCGCCATCCCAACGCCCCGGCCCGCGGCAGCGACCTGCGCTACAACCTCGAGCTCGACCTCGAGAATGCAGTGGCCGGCACCAGCGTGGATATCCGCGTGCCGCGACACGTGGCGTGCGAGCGCTGCGACGGTGAGGGCGCCGAGCCGGGTTCCAGCAAGGATACCTGTCCGACCTGTGCCGGCCACGGCCAGGTGCGCATGCAGCAGGGCTTCTTCGCCGTTCAGCAGACCTGCCCGACCTGCCATGGCTCCGGCCAGCATATCAAGGTGCCGTGCCACAAGTGCAACGGAGAGGGACGCGTGCGCGAGACTCGCACCCTCTCGGTGAAGATCCCCGCCGGTGTGGATACCGGCGATCGCATTCGCCTCAACGGCGAGGGCGAAGCCGGCCTCAACGGCGGCCCGCCAGGGGATCTCTACGTCCAGGTGCACATCAAGCCGCACCATATCTTCGAGCGCGAGGGCAAACATCTGCACTGCGAGGTGCCGATCAACTTCGTCGACGCCGCGCTGGGCGGTGAGCTTGAGGTACCGACCCTGGACGGCCGGGTGAAGCTGAAGATTCCCCCCGAGACCCAGACCGGCAAGCTATTCCGTCTGCGCGGCAAGGGCGTCAAGCCGGTGCGCGGCGGCGCCCCTGGCGATCTGCTGTGCAAGGTGGTGGTGGAAACCCCGGTAAAGCTGAACGAGGATCAGAAGGAGCTGCTGCGCACCTTCCAGGACAGCCTCGGCGGCACCAACAGCGCCCACCACTCGCCCAAGAAGAGCGGCTTCTTCGACGGCGTGAAGAAATTCTTCGAGGACATGAAGCCGTAGGCGGCATCACCCTCGCAGGACCAGACAGGGCCTCGGCATCTCACGATGTCGGGGCCCTGTCGCGTTTATGATGGGGTGCTCATATGACGGAGTGCTCACGGTCAGCCAGATGGGCTCAGCGCTGCAGGTGGTCCAGCCGCCAGGCCAAGGCGTCCCTGGCTGGCTCCCAGCGCGGATCGTTCTGTTGAAATCACCACTTTGCGGCGGCGGAGATGGCGGCATAGGCTGATAACTCCATTTTCCTTCAGGAGAAGGCTGCCATGCCGATTTCACGAGCCGAATTGCCCGCCGAGAATGCCGCGGCGCTGATCGATCAGCTGTGCGAGCGCTGGTCCGATCACGAGGTGACGCGAAGTGACGAGCAGGTCGAGGTGCATTTCGATGCCGGTAGCTGCTACTTGTTGGCCGAGCCCGACAAGCTGATGGTGGTTGTAGAGGCGGTCGAGGACAGTGCCCACGATCGCCTGGAGTGGGAGGTTGATGCCGCTCTGGACGCACTGAAGGGTGTCGAGCTGGATATTGTCTGGGAGGCGTGACTGTTCCGATCACTCCAGCAGCGGCCCACCTGGGCATGCTGCTGTGGGCGGTGCTGGTGGGGTTGTCGTTTCCTGCGGTGGGGCTGATGAGCGAGCTGCCGCCGCTGTTGCTCACCGCCCTGCGCTTCGCCATCGCCTGCAGTGCGCTGTGGTGGCTGGCGCGCCGCTCGCCGGAGTTTCTGCCGCCCTTGCGTCTGCTGCCGCTCTACGTCCTGATGGGCCTCTGCCTGGCCGGCTTCTTCGGTGCCATGTTCTGGGCGGCCCACCACGCTACGGCGCTCTCCATGGCGACCCTCTTCGTGACCGTGCCGCTGCTGGCCTTCCTGCTGGGGTTGGCCCTGCGGGTGGAGCGCCCGGGCTGGCGGCTGCCGGCGATCCTGGCGCTGGGGGCGTGCGGCGCCCTGGGGCTGGCCGTTGCCGAGGCGTGGCAACAGGGCGGGCTCCTGCGTGTCGGCATCGGCGAAGGGGTGTTCTTCCTTGGGTGTGTCTCCACGGCGCTGTATCCGGTGCTCAGCAAGTGGGGGCTGGCCACGGGGCGGCTGCCGGGTTCGGCAGCGGTGCGCACCTTCTGGAGCCTGGGGGCGGGCGGGGTGCTGATCGGCCTGGTCGGGCTTCTGATCGAGCCGCTAGGCGAGCTGGCCACCATGTGCGGACGAGACCTGGCGCTGCTGATCTACCTGGGGCTCTTCTCCAGCGCGTTGACTTTTTGGTTGATGCAGCGGGCCACGGCGGTGCTGTCGCCTGGCGTGGTCACCGCCTACGGCTACCTGGTGCCCTTCGTCTCCATGCTGCTGCTCTTTATACAGACGCCGGGCAGCATCGGCCTGGAGTGGCTGCCCGGTAGTCTCGCCGTGCTGGCAGCCATGGCGCTGCTGATGCGGCGTGACGTGGCTGCGACATGAGGTCTCGCCGCCTTGTCAGCTACCCCGAGGGCTGCCTAGCCTATACGTGCGTAGTCCATTTAACAGGAAGTGACCATGACACAGGAAACGCAGCGTACGACCCTGCCCATCGTGGAGATGGCCAAGGAAAACGATGAGTTTCGCCAGGTGATCTGGACCGGCAAGCAGGCCCAACTGGTGATGATGGCGATCCCCGAGGGCGGTGAGATCGGCGGCGAGGTTCACGAGGGGCACGATCAGCTGCTCTACTTTGTCGAGGGCCAGGGCGAGGCGACCATCGGCGAGGTCAAGGCTGATGTGCAGGCCGGCGATGTCAGCATCGTACCCTCCGGTACCTTTCATAATTTCCGCAACACTGGCAGTTCCATGCTCAAGCTCTTTACCACCTACAGCCCGCCCGAGCACGAGCCTGGCACCGAGCATGTCACCAAGAGCGAAGCTGACGCCGAATAAGCGCGCTTCGCACTCATCCAACACTCACGGGTCCGGCCATGCCGGACCCGCTCTGGTATACTGCCTACCAATCGTTTTTATTGAATGTTGCAGGAGTTCCTCATGACCCGTATCGCCATCGTCGGTGTCGCCGGCCGCATGGGCCGCACCCTGGTCAATGCCGTGCTGCAAGATGACGGGGTCACCCTGGCGGGCGGGATTGTCGAGCCGGGCAGTTCATTGATTGGCACCGACATCGGCGAGCTGGCCGGGGTCGGAAAGCTGGGGGTGAGTGCCGTGGATTCGCTGGAGGCGATCGCCAACGATTTCGACGTGCTGATCGACTTCACCGCGCCCCGGGTGACCCTTGCCAACCTGGCCTTCTGCGCCGAGCACGGCAAGCGCATGGTGATCGGTACCACCGGTCTGTCTGACGAGGAGTTGGCCGAGCTCGAGAGTTACGGTGAGAAGCTGGCCTTCGTGTTCGCCCCCAACATGAGCGTGGGCGTCAACCTGACGTTGAAACTGCTGGAGACCGCGGCCAGGGCGCTGGGGGACGAGGGTTACGATATCGAGGTGATCGAGGCGCACCACCGCCACAAGGTGGATGCCCCTTCCGGCACCGCGCTGAAGATGGGGGAGGTGGTGGCCGAGAGCCTGGGCCGCACCCTCAAGGAGCACGGCGTCTTTGAGCGGGTGGGGCAGTGCGAGCCTCGCACCGACAAGGAGATCGGCTTCGCCACGGTGCGCGCCGGAGACATCGTCGGCGAGCACACCGTGATGTTTGCCACCGAGGGCGAGCGTATCGAGATCACCCATAAGGCCTCCAGCCGCATGACCTTCGCCAAGGGCGCGGTGCGTGCGGCCCGCTGGGTGGCCGGCCAGAACCGCGGCCGCTACTCGATGCAGGATGTGCTGGGCCTGGGCTGACCGTCTCTGGTCCGACCGTGCCTGGACGGACCGAGAGCTGGGGGTAGTCGCTGAGCGGCGTTTCCTGTAGAGTTCTGAAAATTTTGGCCGGGCGCCTGGGCGATAGCCCCGAAACAGCGCTTGTTGCTTCGGCCCCCAGCGTCCTGATGTATTGAGCAAATCAGTGCTGGGCGTATCAGTTCCGAGCGAATGACAACAAGCGGGATGAAACCGGTCTTTATCGGGTTTCGTCCCGCTTTTTTGCGGGGCGGCCATCCGCGGGGCGGCCATCCGGTCAGGAAGCAGCATTTCAAGGCAAACTGGCGCTTGCCGCTGTTCGCAAACGCTGTTCGAAAAAGCTGTTCGAAAAAACATGGGAGGACGTTGCATTGAACAAACCCGCGATACTGGCCCTGGAAGACGGCAGTGTGTTTCATGGCATGGCGATCGGTGCCGATGGACAGACCAGCGGTGAGGTGGTGTTCAATACGGCAATGACCGGCTATCAGGAGATCCTCACGGATCCCTCCTATACCCGCCAGATCGTCACCCTGACCTATCCCCATATCGGCAACACCGGCATCAACGCCGAGGACGTCGAGTCCGGCGCCATCGCCGCCGCGGGCCTGGTGATCCGCGATCTGCCGCTGATGGCCAGCAGCTTTCGCAGCGAGCAGACCCTCTCTGACTATCTCAAGAGCGAGAACGTGCTGGGCATCGCCGAGATCGATACCCGCCGGCTGACCCGCATCCTGCGCGACAAGGGCGCCCAGAACGGCGCCATCCTGGCAGGCGCTGAGGCCGAGGGTGACGACGCCGTCGCGCGCGCCCTGGCCGCGGCTCGCGCCTTCCCGGGCCTCAAGGGAATGGACCTGGCCAGGGTGGTCTCCTGCCAGACCCCCTACGAGTGGAGCGAAGGCGAGTGGACCCTGGGCGAGGGCTATGCCGACACCAACGGCCCTGATGGAAAGGCAGAGCGCCCCTTCCATGTGGTCGCCTACGATTTCGGCGTGAAGCGCAATATCCTGCGCATGCTCGCTTCCCGCGGCTGCCGCCTGACCGTTGTGCCGGCCCAGACCCCGGCGGCCGAGGTGCTGGCCATGGCCCCCGACGGCGTCTTCCTGGCCAACGGCCCCGGCGACCCCGAGCCCTGCGACTACGCCATCACCGCCATCCGCGAGATCCTCGAGACCAAGCTACCGATGTTCGGCATCTGCCTGGGCCACCAGCTGCTGGCGCTGGCCAGCGGTGCCAGCACCGTGAAGATGGGGCACGGCCACCATGGCGCCAACCACCCGGTGCAGGACCTCGACACCGGCCGCGTGATGATCACCAGCCAGAACCACGGCTTCGCCGCCGACGAGGCGAGCCTGCCGGACAATGTGCGCGCCACCCATCGCTCGCTGTTCGACGGCACCCTGCAGGGGATCGAGCGCACCGACCGCCCGGCCTTCAGCTTCCAGGGCCACCCGGAAGCGAGCCCCGGCCCGAGGGACGTCGCGCCGCTGTTCGACCGCTTCGTTGAGATGATGAAGGCCCGCCAGGCCTGAGCTAACGCTCGAGACGTCATCCCGAGAACATCGCCCCTCGTCACCTATTTCTGCGGGAAGCACCATGCCCAAGCGTACCGACATCCAGAGCATCCTGATCATTGGCGCCGGCCCCATCGTCATCGGCCAGGCGTGCGAATTCGACTACTCCGGCGCCCAGGCCTGCAAGGCGCTGCGCGAGGAGGGCTACCGGGTCATCCTGGTGAACTCCAACCCGGCCACCATCATGACCGACCCGGCGATGGCCGATGCCACCTACATCGAGCCGATCACCTGGCAGACGGTGGAGAAGATCATCGAGGCCGAGCGCCCCGACGCCATTCTGCCCACCATGGGCGGCCAGACCGCGCTCAACTGCGCCCTGGATCTGGACAAGCACGGCGTGCTGGCGAAGTACGGCGTGGAGATGATCGGCGCCAACGCCGACGCGATCAACATGGCCGAGGACCGCGACCTATTCGACCAGGCCATGAAGCGCATCGGTCTGGCGTGCCCCAAGGCCGAGGTGGCCCACAGCATGGAGGAGGCCTGGCGCATCCAGGCGACGCTGGGCTTCCCGGCGATCATTCGCCCCTCCTACACCATGGGCGGCTCCGGCGGCGGCGTGGCCTACAACAAGGAGGAGTTCGAGGAGATCTGCACCCGTGGCTTCGAGCTCTCCAACAACCACGAGCTGTTGATCGACGAATCGCTGCTGGGCTGGAAGGAGTACGAGATGGAGGTCGTTCGTGACAAGAACGACAACTGCATCATCGTCTGCGCCATCGAGAACTTCGACCCCATGGGCGTGCACACCGGTGACTCCATCACCGTGGCCCCGGCCCAGACGCTGACCGACAAGGAATACCAGATCATGCGCGACGCCTCCCTGGCGGTGCTGCGCGAGATCGGCGTCGAGACCGGTGGCTCCAACGTGCAGTTCGGCATGGATCCCGAGACCGGCCGTATGGTGGTCATCGAGATGAACCCGCGGGTGTCGCGCAGCTCGGCGCTGGCCTCCAAGGCCACCGGCTTCCCCATCGCCAAGATCGCCGCCAAGCTGGCCGTGGGCTACACCCTGGACGAGCTGCAGAACGACATCACCGGCGGGCGTACCCCGGCCTCGTTCGAGCCCGCCATCGACTACGTGGTCACCAAGATTCCCCGCTTCACCTTCGAGAAGTTCCCCCAGGCCAACGACCGTCTGACCACCCAGATGAAGTCGGTGGGCGAGGTGATGGCCATCGGGCGCACCTTCCAGGAGTCGCTGCAGAAGGCGCTGCGCGGTCTGGAGACCGGCAATGACGGCCTCGACCCCAAGTTCCCCGACTGCAAGCCCGGTGCGTTCACCGACGAGGCCATGGCGCGCATCAAGGGCGAGCTGCAGGCCGCCGGCGCCGAGCGCATCTTCTACATCGCCGACGCCATGCGTGCCGGGATGAGCGTCGACGATGTCTTTGCCCTGACCCGTATCGACCCCTGGTACCTGGTACAGCTGGAGGACCTTGTGCTCAACGAGCAGGAGGTGGCCAAGCGCTCCCTCGCCGAGCTCGACGCCCGGGAGCTGTTCCGCCTCAAGCGCAAGGGCTTCAGTGACGCCCGCCTGGCCAGGCTGCTGGGCGTCTCCGAGAAGGAGTTCCGCAAGACCCGCCAACAGGCCGGCATTCGCCCGGTCTACAAGCGCGTCGATACCTGTGCGGCCGAGTTCGCCTCGGATACCGCCTACATGTACTCCACCTACGAGGAGGAGTGCGAGGCGGAGGTCTCCGACCGCCAGAAGATCATGGTGCTGGGTGGCGGGCCCAACCGCATCGGCCAGGGCATCGAGTTCGACTATTGCTGTGTCCACGCCGCCTTCGCCATGCACGACGATGGCTATGAAACCATCATGGTCAACTGCAACCCGGAGACCGTTTCCACCGACTACGACACCTCGGATCGCCTCTACTTCGAGCCGGTGACCCTGGAAGACGTGCTGGAGATCGCCGACAAGGAGAAGCCGGTCGGCGTGATCGTGCAGTTTGGCGGTCAGACCCCGCTGAAGCTGGCCCGCGAGCTGGAGGCCGCCGGCGTGCCGATCATCGGCACCACGCCGGATGCCATTGACCGCGCCGAGGACCGCGAGCGCTTCCAGCAGATGATCGAGAAGCTGGGTCTCAAGCAGCCGCCCAACGCCACCGCGCGCAGCTTCGAGGAAGCCTTCGCCAAGGCCGAGGGCATTGGCTATCCGCTGGTGGTGCGGCCCAGCTACGTGCTGGGCGGCCGCGCCATGGAGATCGTCTATGACGCCTCGGAGCTCGAGAACTACATGACCCATGCGGTCAAGGTCTCCAACGACTCCCCGGTGCTGCTGGACCACTTCCTCAACGCCGCCATCGAGATCGACATCGATGCGGTCAGTGACGGCGAGCAGGTGGTGATCGGTGGCATCATGCAGCATATCGAGCAGGCCGGCGTGCATTCCGGCGATTCCGCCTGTTCGCTGCCGCCCTACTCGCTGCCTGCCGAGGTGCAGGACGAGATGCGCGATCAGGTCAAGCAGATGGCCGTGGAGCTGGGCGTCAAGGGCCTGATGAACGTGCAGCTGGCCTGGCAGGACGGCGAGATCTACATTATCGAGGTCAATCCGCGCGCCTCGCGCACGGTGCCCTTCGTCTCCAAGTGCATCGGCACCTCTCTGGCTCAGATCGCTGCGCGCTGCATGGCCGGCACCAGCCTAGAGGCGCAGGGTTTCACCCGCGAGATCGTGCCGCACTTCTTCAGCGTCAAGGAGGCGGTCTTCCCGTTCAACAAGTTCCCGGGCGTCGATCCCATCCTGTCGCCGGAGATGAAGTCCACCGGCGAGGTGATGGGCAGTGGCGACACCTTCGCCGAGGCCTTCTACAAGGCCCAGCTGGGTGCCGGCGAAGCGATTCCGCCGGTCGATGGCGACCGCAAGGCGTTTCTCTCGGTGCGCGAGCCGGACAAGGCCGGTGTTATCGAGGTGGCGCGTTCTCTGGTAACATTGGGGTTCACACTTTGTGCGACCCGCGGTACCGCTGCTGCCCTTGAGGCCGCTGGTATCGACGTGGCAATCGTGAACAAGGTCTTTGAAGGCCGCCCGCATATCGTCGATCTGCTCAAGAACGACGAGATCGCTTATATCGTCAATACTACCGAGGGTCGCCAGGCGATCAGCGACTCCTCGGTGATCCGTCGCACTGCGCTTGCCCGCAAGGTCCCCTACGCCACCACCCTGGCGGGGGCCAGTGCCGTTTGTATGGCGCTTGAGTACGGCAATGCGATCACGGTGCGTCGGCTTCAGGATTTGCATGCAGGAGCTGCACAATGAACAAGGTCCCGATGACCGTTGCTGGAGAATCACGCCTGCGCAAGGAGCTCGAGCAGCTCAAGGGTGAGGCGCGTCCAAGGGTGATTGCTGCGATCGCCGAGGCCCGTGAACATGGCGATCTCAAGGAGAACGCCGAATATCATGCTGCTCGTGAGCAGCAGGGCTTTATCGAGGGGCGCATCCAGGAGATCGAAGGCAAGCTTGGAAGCGCCCAGGTGATTGATGTCACCAAACTGCCCCAGACCGGCAAGGTGATCTTCGGCGTCACCGTGGAGCTGCTCAACCTCGATACCGATGAGCAGATGCGCTATCGCATCGTTGGCGAGGACGAGGCCAACATCAAGGCCGGCCTGATCTCGGTCACTTCGCCCATCGCTCGCGCCTTGATCGGCAAGGAGGAGGGCGATGTGGTGGTGGTCAAGACGCCGGGTGGCAACGTCGAGTATGAAATCGGCGGCATCGAGCATATTTGAACGTCGGCTCAAGCCACTGCTAAACAGGAAGGCCCGCGAAATCGCGGGCCTTCCTGTTTTCTGGTTCAGGGTCGGCCGTCAGTGTCGCCCGTGGTGCCCCTCGAAGCGCTGAACGTTGGAGAGCTTTGGATTGACCTGCGGGTTACGGCGATAGAGCAGCGCCATCTTGCCGATGGTCTGAACCAGCTCGGCGCCGCTGGCGGCGACCAGCTCCTGCAGCATGGCGGCGCGGTCATCGCGCTCTGGCAGGGCCAATTTCACCTTGATCAGCTCATGGTCGGACAGCGCCCGGTCGAACTCCGCCCGCACTCCTTCGGAGATGCCGTTCTCGGAGACCGTTACCACCGGGTTAAGGTGGTGGCCGATGCTGCGAAATGCCTTCTTTTGTGCCTGTGACAAGCTCATGGTATCTTGCGTCTTCCTGTTTGCGCGCAGCCAGCCATAGTACGCGTAAATTGCTATGCCGAAAATGGCCTTGGTGAAATGTCGCACACTGCGACGCCGGCCCAGCCCTTGTTTCAACGAGTCGGCCGGTGCCAAGCTGCTGCGCCTGACACCTCCCGCATGTCGCTACAGCGCCTGTTTGTTACCCTCCACTCCCTGGTGATGCCGTGGCTCGTCCTCGCACAACATCCCCCGCTGCCGGCAAGGCGCCGGCCAGCAAGAGCTCAGTCAGCAAGAGCTCAGTCAGCAAGAGCCCCGTCAGCAAGACCAGCAAGGTCTGGATGAAGGAGCATTTCGATGATCAGTACGTGCAGCGCTCCTGGCAGGACGGCTACCGCTCCCGGGCCAGCTACAAGCTTCTTGAACTGGACGATAAGGATCGCCTCTTCAAACCGGGCATGACGGTGATCGATCTGGGCGCTGCTCCCGGTGGTTGGAGCCAGGTAGCGGCCGACAAGGTGGGCTCCGACGGGGTAGTGATCGCCTCTGATATCCTCGAGATGGACGCCCTGGCAGGTGTCGACTTCATCCAGGGTGACTTCACCGAGGAGGCTGTCCTCGAGGCACTTCTCGCTGTGCTTGGCGAACGTCCAGTGGACCTGGTGATGTCGGATATGGCGCCCAACATGAGCGGCATGGCCGCCATTGACCAGCCTCAGGCGATGTACCTTGTGGAACTGGCGCTGGACCTTGCAGGTCAGACGTTACGTCCTGGCGGTACTTTCCTGGCCAAGCTGTTTCAGGGGGAAGGGTTCGACGAATACCTTAAGATTCTTCGAGAGCGCTTTACTCGGGTTGTCGCCCGTAAACCGGGGGCTTCCCGAGCGAGATCTCGCGAAGTCTATCTGCTGGCACAGGGCTTTCGAGGCTGACCGTTGCCGAATGGCTCGATAGGCCAGGCCTAACGGGGCGATTGTCGGACAGCGGTGCGCAACTGTGTCAAAGTGGACCAAGTGGTAGCCCGACCGTGCGTAGTCAACGGCGGTGGCTGAACGCGGCCTGCTCATGTAGTGTCAAATGTGCTAGGCGCATATGTGGCCAACAGATTACTGATATTGAGGGTAGTCCCTTGAATGATATGGCAAAAAATTTGATTCTGTGGTTGGTCATCGCGGCAGTCTTACTGACGGTGTTCAACAATTTCAGTGTCGACAGCTCACCTCAGTCGATGAACTACTCCCAGTTCGTTCAGCAGGTGCAAAATCAGCAGGTCCGTAGCGTCACCATCGACGGCTACACGATCAGCGGTGAGCGCACCGACGGCTCATCGTTCCAGACTATCCGTCCTTCGGCGGAAGATCCCAAACTGATGGATGACTTGCTCTCCAACAACGTGACGGTGGTGGGCAAGGAGCCTGAACAGCAGAGCCTGTGGACCCGTCTGCTGATTGCCAGCTTCCCGATTTTGCTGATCCTGGCGATCTTCATGTTTTTCATGCGCCAGATGCAGGGTGGGGGTGCCGGAAAAGGTGGACCGATGAGCTTCGGCAAGTCCAAGGCCAAGCTGCTCTCGCAGGATCAGATCAAGACCACCTTTGCCGATGTGGCAGGTTGCGACGAGGCCAAGGAAGAGGTTGAGGAGCTGGTCGACTTCTTGAGGGATCCCACCAAGTTCCAGCGCCTGGGCGGTACGATTCCTCGCGGTGTGCTGATGGTGGGCCCACCGGGCACCGGCAAGACCCTGCTGGCGAAATCCATCGCCGGTGAGGCCAAGGTGCCGTTCTTCTCGATCTCGGGCTCCGACTTCGTCGAGATGTTCGTCGGCGTAGGCGCCTCCCGCGTTCGCGACATGTTCGAGCAGGCCAAGAAGCAGGCCCCTTGCATCATCTTCATCGACGAGATCGACGCCGTGGGCCGCTCCCGCGGGGTCGGCATGGGCGGCGGGAACGACGAACGCGAGCAGACTCTCAACCAGCTGCTGGTGGAGATGGATGGCTTCGAGGCCAACGAAGGTATCATCGTCATCGCCGCCACCAACCGCCCCGACGTGCTGGATCCGGCCCTGATGCGTCCGGGCCGCTTCGACCGCCAGGTAGTGGTGCCGCTGCCTGACATTCGCGGCCGTGAACACATCTTGAATGTACACCTTCGTAAGGTGCCTCTTGCCGATGACGTCAAGCCGATGCTCATTGCCCGCGGTACCCCGGGCTTCTCCGGCGCCGACCTGGCCAACCTAGTCAACGAGGGTGCGTTGTTTGCCGCGCGCCGCAACAAGCGTCTGGTCGGCATGGATGAGCTTGAGCTGGCCAAGGACAAGATCATGATGGGGGCCGAGCGCCGCTCCATGGTCATGACCGAGAAAGAAAAGCTCAATACCGCTTACCATGAGTCTGGCCACGCGATCATCGGTTTGGTGATGCCGGAGCACGACCCGGTCTACAAGGTGACCATCATCCCTCGCGGCCGCGCCTTGGGTGTGACGATGTTCCTTCCGGAGCAGGATCGCTACAGTCTGTCGCGCCAGCAAATCATCAGCCAGATATGCTCGCTGTTCGGTGGTCGTCTCGCCGAGGAGATGACGCTGGGCCCCAACGGTGTCACGACGGGGGCGTCGAACGACATCAAGCGCGCCACCGAGTTGGCGCATAACATGGTCGCCAAGTGGGGGCTCTCCGAGGAGATGGGCCCGATCATGTACGACGAGGACGAGTCGCACCAGTTCATGGGCGGTCCCGGCCAGGGCGGCAAGCTCAAGTCAGGCGAGACCATTTCCAGGCTCGACAAGGAAGTGCGCAAGGTCATCGACGGCTGCTACGAACAGGCGCGTGAGATTCTCTTGGATAACCGCGACAAGCTTGACGCCATGGCCGAGGCGCTGATGAAGTACGAGACCATTGATGCTACCCAGCTCAGGGACATCATGGAGGGTCGTGATCCGCGTCCCCCCGAGGGCTGGGATGACCCGAGCGGTGGAGCGCCCGTCGGAGATGCTACTCACGCCGGAGCAGAGTCCCCCCGCGACAAGTCGGAGCAGATCGACGGCGATGAGGAGGACGACGACGAGCCGCGTCGCCGGCCCTCCGATCCGCTAGGAGGACCGGCCGGCTCCTGAGCCCGCTCCCTCCCGTCAGGCAGGCGCCCCCAGCGGGGGCGCTTTTGCCATTCTGGTCACCCTCTTTTTGACAAGCCAACCGAGTGATGATGAACCCGACTCCAGCCACTTTGATCTGCGGACGCCACCGGCTCGACCTCTCCTATCCCCGGGTCATGGGGATCCTCAACGTCACCCCCGACTCTTTCTCCGACGGCGGCCGCCACGTGGCTCTGGAGGATGCGCTGCGTCATGCCGAGCGCATGCTGGCCGAGGGCGCGGCGATCATCGACGTGGGCGGTGAGTCGACCCGGCCGGGCGCCGATGAGGTCTCGCCTCAGCAGGAGCTCGATCGGGTGGCGCCGGTGGTGGAGGCGCTGGTGCGCGAGTTGGATGCTCTCGTCTCGGTAGACACCAGTTGCCCCGAGGTAATGCGCGAGAGTGCTGCCCTGGGCGCCGGCATGATCAATGACGTGCGCTCACTGGAGCGCGAGGGGGCCCTGGCTGCGGCCACCGGCACCGGTCTGCCGGTTTGTCTGATGCACCGCCAGGGTGAGCCCCGGGACATGCAGCAGGCGCCCCGCTATGATGTGTTCATTGAGGAGGCGGTGGCCGACTACCTCGCGGAGCGAGTCGCTGCCTGCAAGGCTGCCGGCCTGCGCAGCGAGCGCTTGCTGGTCGACCCCGGCTTCGGCTTTGGCAAGACCGTCGAGCACAACCTCCGACTGCTCAACCGTCTGGAACGGCTGGCGGCACTCGAGTTGCCCCTGTTGGTGGGCATGTCACGCAAGAGCATGATCGGCAAGGTGCTGGAGCGTCCGGTGGAGGAGCGTCTCCCGGGCGGACTGGCACTGACGGCCCTGGCGGTGGAGCGTGGCGCTCGTATCGTGCGCGTCCATGATGTGGCTCCGAGCGTAGATGCGGTGAACATGACATGGGCAGTACTCAAGGAGGGATGCTGATGACACGACGCTATTTTGGTACCGACGGGATCCGCGGCACCGTCGGTGAGCCCCCCATAACGGCCGATTTCATGCTCAAGCTGGGTTGGGCCACCGGTCGCGTGCTGGCCGCGCGCGGCACCAAGCGTCACCCGCGCGTGCTGATCGGGAAGGACACCAGGATTTCCGGTTACATGTTCGAATCGGCTCTGGAGGCAGGTCTCTCCGCCGCCGGCGTGGACGTTGCCCTGTTGGGCCCGATGCCGACGCCAGGCATCGCCTACTTGACCCGTACCTTCCGTGCCGATGCCGGTATCGTCATCTCGGCATCGCATAACCCTTTCGCCGACAACGGCATCAAGTTCTTCTCTCCCGCCGGGGCCAAGTTGGACGATGCTGTCGAGACCCAGATCGAGGCGATGCTCGATGAACCGCTGACTACGGTGGCGGCAGACAAGCTGGGCAAGGCGACGCGCATCGATGATGCCGCGGGTCGCTACATCGAGTTCTGCAAGTCAACGGTGCCTGATAGGGTCAGCCTCACTGGCCTGAAGGTGGTGCTGGACTGTGCCCATGGGGCGACCTACCACATCGCGCCCAGCGTATTCCGAGAGCTGGGTGCCGACGTGAGCCTGATCGGGGCGAGTCCGGATGGCCTCAACATCAACAAGGAGGTCGGTTCCACCCATCCGGCGGCACTGCGTGCCGCGGTGATCCAACAAGGCGCCGATCTCGGCGTGGCCTTCGACGGCGACGGTGACCGGGTATTGCTTGTGGATGCCGACGGTCGCGAAATCGACGGCGACGATATCCTCTACCTGATCGCCCGCGACCGTCACGCCCGCGGTGATCTGGGTGGCGGCGTGGTGGGCACACTGATGTCCAACTTCGGCCTGGCAGCGGCCTTCGAGCAGCTGGGTATTCCCTTTGAGCGTGCCAGGGTGGGCGACCGCTACGTCATGGAGCGACTGGCCAGCAAGGGCTGGCAGCTGGGCGGCGAGTCGTCGGGTCACATCGTCTGTGGCCATGTGCAGACCACAGGCGATGGAATCGTCTCGGCGCTTCAGGTGCTGTCGATCATGGTACGTGAGGAGAAGTCGCTGCAGCGCCTGCTTTCCGGACTGGAGAAGGCCCCCCAGGCGCTGGTTAATGTTCGTCTCACTCCGGGCAGCAAGGCCGCGGTGCTTATGGAACGAGCGGAGCTTCAGGCGTCGGTAGCCGAAGTAGAGGCCGAGTTGGGAAACGAGGGTCGCGTTCTGCTGCGCCCATCCGGGACCGAGCCGCTGATCCGGGTGATGGTGGAAGGGCGCCCCCATCTGGATGTGGACGGCCTGGCGCGACGCATCGCTGCCGAGGTCGAGGCGCTGCTGGCCTGAGTGGAGCCGGTTGTCTTGACAGGGCCGCTCCTATACCATTTCGCACCACCTTGAAAGAGAACAGTCAATGCGTACTCCGCTGCTTGCCGGCAACTGGAAGATGAATGGCTCGGTCGAACTGGTCGAGGCATTCGGCCGCGCCTTTGCCGAGGCTGAGTTACCCGAGGGGGTTGAGGTCGCGGTTTTTCCTCCGTTTCCTTATCTGCATGCGGCGCAGAACGCCTTTGCCGATACTTCTCTGCTGCTTGGTGCTCAATCGCTTAATCCGGTGCATTCCGGGGCGCATACCGGCGAGGTGAGCGGTAACATGTTGTGTGAGTTCGGCGTTCGCTATGTCCTGGTGGGTCATTCCGAGCGGCGCCAGCTCTATCGCGAAGGAGACGAGGAGGTCTTCAGCCGTGTGCTTGCCGCCCTCAGCGTTGGTTTGACGCCGGTGCTCTGCGTGGGCGAGAGCCTCGAAGAGCGCGACGCAGGTCGCACCATGGAAGTGGTGTTGCGTCAGGTAGGTTTCGTCATGTCCCGCCTGGAGCCTGAACAGCGCGCGTGCGTCGTGATTGCTTATGAGCCGGTATGGGCCATTGGCACGGGTCGCACCGCCACGCCGGCACAGGCCCAAGAGGTGATGGCCGGCATTCGTGACTACCAGGCCAGTTACAACCGGGAGTTGGCCGAAGGGCTGAGACTTCTCTACGGGGGGAGTATGAACGCCGGTAACGCCGGTGAACTGCTTGCCCAACCCGATATCGACGGCGGCCTTGTGGGCGGTGCCTCACTCAAGGTCGACGATTTCCTAGCCATCTGTCAGTCAGCAGGTTGATTCCATGCAAGTTGCTATTCTCATGATCCATGTGGCGATCGCCATCGCCCTGGTTGTCCTCGTCCTGCTGCAACAGGGCAAGGGCGCCGAAGCCGGCGCCGCCTTCGGTGGCGGTGCCTCCCAGACCGTATTCGGTTCTCGCGGCAGCGGCGGTTTTCTCTCCAAGAGCACCGCGTTACTAGCGGCGGGATTTTTCGCCACTTCTTTGACCCTGGCCTGGTATGCCTCCCAGGCGCGTCAGGCGCCTGAAGCAGGCATTCCGGATTCACGCTTGATCGAGCAGCAGCGCAGCGTTCCAACCCTTGACGACAGTGCCCGAGGTGTGGATAATGCAGCGCCAGTGCTGGAGGGAAGCGACGAGTAGTCTGCTTGGTAGTTTCCAGCATCCCCTGATGCCGAAGTGGTGGAATTGGTAGACACGCTATCTTGAGGGGGTAGTGGCCTTATGGCCGTGCGGGTTCAAGTCCCGCCTTCGGCACCATCTGAATGATTGCGACGTACCTTGTGTGCCAGTGGTTATTCAGAAAGCAGTAAGTAGTACTGGTATAACGGTGATATGCCTTGACGAAAGTCCTGGTGATGTGTAGTATCACCGACCTAGATTGATGCGGGGTGGAGCAGTCTGGTAGCTCGTCGGGCTCATAACCCGAAGGTCATCGGTTCAAATCCGGTCCCCGCTACCATCTTTCGGTCAGGCGCCTTTCGAATTGCAGCCGTTGAGCTAGGGTTCGAAGAGAAGGGGCAGCTGAATCGCCGAAGTGGTCCAAAGATTTTATGTAAAAGCCCCTTCCTGTGAAGGGGCTTTTTGTTAGCAGCATGCAGGGCGTCAAGCGTCCGCAGCTGTTCCGGGTAACGCCAATCAGCCGCCTGACTTTCCTGCTTACTCCCGGCCAGGTGCCTGATGCAACGGCTGTAGGAGCTATATTTTCGTGGCAATCAAGGATGCTGCACTGCACGCAATGATCGAACCCGTGGTCACCGCCATGGGCTTCGAACTGTGGGGCATCGACTTTCTATCCCACGGCAAGCACTCCCGTCTGGTGATCTATATCGATCATGAGAATGGCATCAGCGTCGACGATTGCGCCGGCATCAGCCGCCAGGTGAGTGCCATATTCGACGTCGAGGATCCGGTCCGTGGCGAATATCGTCTCGAGGTTTCCTCTCCGGGGATTGATCGTCCGCTCTACACCCTCGATCATTTCGATCGCTATCGCGGCCACGATGTGGTGCTGAAGTTGCGGGCGCCCTTCGACGGGCGGCGCAAGTTCCAGGGCCTGCTGGCCGGTGTCGAGGGCGATGAAGTGCTGCTCCAGGTCGAGGGTGAGGAGTATTGCTTTCCGATCGACAGCATCGACCAGGCACAGGTGGTGCCACGGTTCGATGACTAGGATGGATGACTGGGTTTTATTTTCAGGTCTGATGGTCAGTATTGATGGTCAAGTTTCATGATCACGGTTGATGACCAGGCCACCGGTCGGAACGGCTGGATGAGCATGAGGCTCGAGGACAGGTTTTCTGGCGAGGCAATGGCATGAGCAAAGAGATTCTGGCGGTCGTTGAAACGATCTCCAACGAAAAGGGAGTTCCCCGCGAGGTGATCTTCGAGGCCGTTGAAGCGGCCCTGGCCAGTGCGTCCCGCAAGCGATTCGAGGACGAGGAAGCCAGCGTGCGGGTGCATATCGATCGCCGCACCGGAGAGTACGAGACCTTCCGACGCTGGACGGTTGTAGAAGACGACGACTTCGACGGCCCCGACCACGAGATCAAGCTCACCTATGCCGAGCGTCGTGACCCGCCTCTGGCGCTGGGCGATGTGGTCGAGGAGAAGATCGATAACGCCGATTTTGGCCGTATTGCTGCCCAGACCGCCAAGCAGGTCATCGTGCAGAAGGTTCGCGAAGCCGAGCGGGCGGAAGTAGTGCGCCTCTATACTGATCGCGAGGGCGAGCTGGTTGCTGGCATTGTCAAGAAGACGACGCGCGACGGGTTGATCATCGATCTGGGTGAAAATGCAGAGGCATTCCTGCCCCGCGGTGAGATGATCCCCGGCGAGCGCTACCGCATGAACGAGCGGGTTCGTGCACTGCTGGTCAAGGTGGACCCCGAGGCGCGTGGCGCTCAGCTGATTCTCTCGCGTACTTGTCCGGAGCTGATCATCGAATTGTTCAGCATCGAGGTTCCTGAGATCGCCGAGCAGCTCATCGAAATAAAGGGCGCTGCCCGTGATCCCGGTTCCCGAGCCAAGATCGCCGTCAAGACCAACGATCGCCGCATCGATCCGGTAGGAGCCTGTGTGGGCATGCGCGGTTCGCGTGTGCAGGCGGTCTCCTCCGAACTGCAGAACGAGCGCGTGGACATCGTGCTGTGGGACGACAACCCCGCCCAGCTGGTGATCAACGCCATGGCGCCGGCGGATGTCGCTTCCATCCTTGTCGATGAGGACGCTCACGCCATGGATGTGGCGGTTGCCGAAGATAACCTGGCCCAGGCCATCGGCCGCAGCGGTCAGAACGTACGCTTGGCTTCCGAGCTCACCGGCTGGCGGATCAACGTCATGACCGAGGGCGACGCCGAGGCCAAGCGCGACCAGGAGATCGACAGCCTGGTCGAGCACTTCATCCAGCATCTGGACATCGATGACGATGTCGCACGCCTGCTGGTGGAGGAGGGCTTTACCTCTCTGGAGGAGATCGCCTACGTGCCCGTGGAAGAGATGCTCGAGATCGAAGAGTTCGACGAAGAGGCCATAGAAGAGCTGCGGACCCGCGCCAAGGACGAACTGCTTAACCTGGCCATCGCCTCCGAGGAGGCGCTCGACGGGGCACAGCCGGCCGACGACCTGCTGGAAATGGACGGTATGGAGCGCCATCTGGCCTTTATCCTGGCCAGCAGGGCAATCGTCACCATGGAGGATCTAGCCGAACAGTCCGTCGATGACCTGCTGGACATCGAAGGGATGGACGAGGAGCGCGCCGCGGCACTGATCATGACTGCCCGTGCGCCCTGGTTCGAAGGAGAATAGCGCGCAATGCGCCAAGCCCGGCACCGACTGGCCGGGCAACAGTATTCGAAAGCGAACAGAATTGGGGTCACGGGCTCAGGAGGGTCGTAATGTCAGAGATGACCGTTAAAGATTTTGCAGCGAAGGTGGGTCGCGACGTGCCCCGTCTGCTGGAACAGATGAAAGAGGCCGGTCTCGGCCACAAGTCTGAAGGCGATGCGGTGTCCGAAGAGGATAAGCGTCAATTGCTGGATCACCTCACCAAGAGTCACGGTGGGGATACCAGCGCTGCGGCGCCGAAAAACCGTATCACCCTGACGCGCAAGACGCGTAGCCGCATCAATACCGGCGAGCGGGGCAAGACTATCGAGGTGCAGGTACGCAAGAAGCGCACCTACGTCAAGCGCGCCGAGGACGACGTTCCGCCGGAGCCGGTAGAAGATGCCGGGCCGCGCCAGCTGGTCGGTGATATGGCCGACTCCCAGCAGGCTCAGGCTGAGCAGGAAGCGCGCGATGCGGAGGTCTCCAAGACCCGCGCCGCCGAGGAACAGACGCGTGCCGCCGAGGAACAGACGCGCGCCGCGGAGGAAACCGTTCGCGAGGCGGCGGCCAAGCTCGAAGCCGAGAAGGTCGTCACCCAGCCGCGGGTTCCGGTGCCGGAACTGGTGGAGCAGCCGACCGGCAACGATCAGCCTGCGCCACCCAAGGAGGGTCGTTCCGATCGTCGTACCGCACCGCCCAAGAAGACTGCCGCCAAGAAGGGGCGTCACGAGCGCGACGATGACGATCGCGATGAGCGTCGTCGTGGTGGTGGCAAGAAGGTCAAGCGTGCCGAGCGTCGCGGCGGTCGTCGCGGTGGCTCCCCGGGTGGCGGCAAGCACGGCTTCCAGAAGCCGACTCAGCCGATCGTTCGCGAGGTCTCCATCCCCGAGTCGATCAGCGTCGCCGACCTGGCCGACAAGATGTCGATCAAGGCGAACGAAGTCATCAAGGCCATGTTCAACATGGGCGCGGCGGTAACCATCAACCAGACCATCGATCAGGACACCGCGTCCATCGTGGTCGAGGAGATGGGTCACAAGGCCAAGCTGATCAAGGATGATGCCCTCGAGACCGCGATGCTCGAAGGTATCTCCTATGAGGGCGATGAGATCACTCGTTCACCGGTGGTCACCGTCATGGGTCACGTCGACCACGGCAAGACCTCGCTGCTTGACTACATCCGCAAGGCCAAGGTCGCTACCGGCGAGGCTGGCGGTATCACCCAGCACATCGGTGCCTACCATGTTGAGGATAACCACGGTGGCGTGACCTTCCTCGACACCCCGGGCCACGCGGCGTTTACCGCCATGCGTGCTCGCGGTGCCAAGGCCACCGACGTGGTCATCCTGGTGGTGGCCGCAGACGATGGCGTGATGCCCCAGACCATCGAGGCGATCGAGCACTCTCGGGCGGCCGAAGTGCCCATGGTGGTGGCGATCAACAAGATCGATAAGCCGGGCATTGATCTGGACCGGATCAAGAACGAGCTCTCCCAGCACGGCGTGATTTCCGAGGAGTGGGGCGGCGACACTCAGTTCGTGCAAGTCTCCGCACATACCGGCGACGGCATCGATGATCTTCTCGAAGCCATCCAACTGGTCTCCGAAGTGCTCGAGCTGAAGGCGGTGCCTGCAGCGCCTGGCAAGGGCGTGGTGGTGGAGTCGCGCCTGGACAAGGGCCGCGGCCCTGTTGCCACGGTGTTGGTCCAGAACGGCACTCTGAAGAAAGGCGACATCGTGCTCGCCGGCCTGCACTACGGCCGCGTGCGTGCTTTGACCAACGAGCTCGGCAAGCAGGTTGACGAGGTTGGGCCGGCCATGCCGGTGGAGATCCAGGGCCTCGACGGTACCCCGGACGCCGGTGATGACTTCATGGTTGTGGCCGATGAGAAAAAGGCCCGCGAGGTCGCCAATTTCCGTCAGGGCAAGTATCGCGAGGTACGCCTGGCGCGTCAGCAGAAGGCCAAGCTGGAGAACATGTTCAGCCAGATGGGTCAGGACGAGGTGGCCAAGGTCAACGTCGTTCTCAAGGCCGACGTCCAGGGCTCGCTGGAAGCGATCAAGGGCGCACTGGAAGAGCTCTCCACCGACGAAGTGGAGGTGGCCGTCGTCTCCTCCGGGGTGGGCGGCATCACCGGTACCGATGCCAATCTGGCGCTGGCTTCCGAAGCCATCGTGGTCGGTTTCAACGTGCGTGCTGATGTCGCCGCCCGCGAGATCATCGAGCGTGAAGGCCTGGATCTGCGCTACTACAGCGTCATTTACCAGCTGATCGACGAGGTCAAGCAGGCGATGACGGGCATGCTGGCGCCGGAGTGGAAGGAAGAGATCATCGGCATTGCCGAGGTTCGTGATGTCTTCCGTGCGCCCAAGATCGGCGCCGTGGCTGGCTGCATGGTGGTTGAGGGCAGCGTCTTCCGTAACAAGAAGATCCGTGTGCTGCGCGATAACGTGGTGATCTACGAAGGCGAGCTCGAGTCGCTGCGCCGCTTCAAGGACGATGTCCAGGAAGTGCGCAACGGTATGGAGTGTGGCATCGGCGTGAAGAACTACAACGATGTCCAGGTCGGCGACAAGATCGAGGTCTTCGACCAGATCAAGGTCGAGCGTACCCTCTAAAGGCTCGAGGAGTCGTTCATGCGCGAGTTCAAGCGAACAGACCGGGTAGCCGAGCAGCTCCAGAAGGAGCTGGCGGTACTCATCCAGCGCGAGATCAAGGATCCGCGGTTGGGGATGGTGACTGTCAGCGGTGTCGAGGTCAGCCGTGACCTCGGCTATGCTGATGTCCACGTGACCCTGCTGGGCGAGGACACTCCGGAACAAATCAAGGAGAACCTCAAGGTTCTCAAGCAGGCCGCGGGTTTTCTTCGCAGCCAGATTGCCAAGCGCATCAAGTTGCGCCATGTGCCCGAGCTGCGCTTTCACTACGATGAAAGCGTGGTGCGGGGACAGCGCCTCTCCTCGCTGATTCAGGATGCGGTCGCCAGCGACCGCTCCCGGCTAGGCGATGAGAGTGGTGGTAGTGAAGGCCTGGATGAGCGCGCCGACCAAGGTACTGAACAGACTGGCAACGATGAAACCGCCAGTGATGAGCCCGGCAGCGACAGCAGGTACGACTGATGGCGCGTCGGCGTCGCGGCTTACCGGTGAACGGTGTGCTGTTGCTGGACAAGCCCAAGGGTCTGTCCAGCAACCACGCGCTGCAGCGTGCCCGGCGGCTGTTTCAGGCCCAGAAGGCCGGTCACACCGGCACCCTCGACCCCATGGCCACCGGGTTGCTGCCGGTCTGCTTCGGTGAGGCGACCAAGTTTTCAGCCCATCTGCTTGCCGCGGACAAGGTCTACCGCACCCGAGTCGAACTGGGCGCTGTGACCGACACCGGCGACGCCGAGGGTGAGGTGGTCGAGCGGCCTGCAGTACCGAACCTTGCCGCTGCCGATGTGGAAGGTGTGCTGGAGAGCTTCCTTGGCGAGATCGATCAGGTGCCGCCCATGTATTCGGCGCTCAAGCATGAGGGTCGCAAGCTCTATGAGCTGGCGCGTGAAGGCAAGTCGATCGAGCGTGCAGCTCGGCGTGTGACGGTGTATGATGCGCGGCTTCTTGACTTCGAGGGCGAGGCCTTCGAGCTCCACGTGAAGGTCAGCAAGGGCACTTATGTGCGCACCCTGGCCGAGGACATCGGCCGGGCACTGGGCACCGGGGCGCACATCAGTGCGCTGCGCCGCCTAGAGACAGGCCCCTTCACGGGGCAGGGCTTGCTGACGCTTGAGGCTCTGGAGGCGCTGCCCGATCAGGCCGCTCGTGAGGCGATGTTGATGCCCGTCGACGTGCTGGTTGCGCATCTGCCGAGACTCGATGTGGACGCAGAGACCGCCGTCAGCCTGGCTTATGGCCAGGTGGGCCAAGTCGATGCATCGGCTTTTGACACTGGCGAGACGGCAAGACTCTACTGTGGCGGGGCCTTCCTGGGCCTCGGCGCGGTTATGGGGCCACAGGAGGTGGCGCCGAAACGGCTGCTGAGCACCGCAGCCGATTAAGGGAGAAACGCCCGAGACTGCAAATATGCGTGGTCTCACACATACATCATTCAGGCATATTGCTTACTGGAGAGAAAGATGGCACTTACCGCCGAACAGAAGGCTACTATCGTCAACGATTTCGGTCGTGTCGAAAACGATACCGGTTCTCCCGAAGTGCAGGTTGCCCTGCTGAGCGCCAACATCGATGGCCTGCAGGATCACTTCAAGACCAACAAGCAGGATCACCACTCCCGTCGTGGCCTGATCCGCATGGTCAACCAGCGCCGCAAGCTGCTGGACTACCTGAAGCGCAAGGATTTCGAGCGCTATCAGGCGCTGATTCAGCGTCTGGGTCTGCGCCGCTAAGCGACGCACCCCACGCGGTAGAGAAACGGGCAGCCTTCGGGCTGCCCGTTTTGTTTTTGGCTCAACAAGCGAATGCAGTAGGGAAATATCGCTACCCGGTGGCCCCGGCGCGCGTCAACCCCTAAAATGGTCGCCGAGTCGAAACGAACCAAACACAGAAAAGTAACGTTGAAGGAAGTCGCCGTGAATCCGGTCAAGAAGACATTTCAGTACGGTCGCAGCACCGTCACCATGGAAACCGGGCGCATCGCCCGCCAGGCCACCGGTGCCGTGATGGTCACCATGGACGATACCGTGGTGCTGTGCACCGTGGTGGCCAAGAAAGAAGCCAACCCGGCTCAGCCCTTTTTCCCGCTGGGGGTGTTCTATCAGGAGAAGACCTACGCGGTCGGCAAGATCCCCGGCGGCTTCTTCAAGCGCGAGGGTCGTCCCACCGAGAAGGAGACTCTCACCTCGCGACTGATCGACCGCCCGATCCGTCCGCTCTTCCCCAAGGGCTTCATGAACGAAGTGCAGGTCGTCTGTACGGTGCTATCTACCGACCGCAATCATGACCCGGATATCGCGGCGCTGCTCGGCACCTCCGCTGCCCTGGCCATCTCCGGCGTGCCGTTCAAGGGTCCGATCGGTGCGGCCCGGGTCGGTTTCGACGAGGAGAATGGCTACTTCCTCAACCCCACCGTCGAAGAGCTGGCCAAATCCGAGCTGGACATGGTGGTGGCCGGCACCGACAAGGCGGTGCTGATGGTAGAATCCGAGGCCAAGGAGCTTCTCGAGGACGAGATGCTCGGCGCCGTGCTCTATGGCCACATGGAGATGCAGGTGGCCATCAAGGCCATCAACGAGTTGGTCGCCGAAGCCGGCAAGCCGAAGTGGGACTGGCAGCCGAAGGCCGAAAACACCGAACTCAAGTCCGCCGTGGCCGGCGCCTTCGAGGCCAAGATCGGCGAGGCCTACCGCATCACCGACAAGATGATTCGTCAGGATGCCCTCTCCGCCCTCAAGGCCCATGCCGTCGAGCAGCTGGCCGGCGAGGAGGACGGTAAGTTCGGTGTCGATGAGGTGAAGGCGGCCTTCTCCGGCCTCGAGAAGCGCGTGGTGCGAGCTCGGGTCATCCAGGGCGAGCCGCGCATCGACGGCCGCGACCACAAGACCGTGCGTCCGCTGGCCATCGAGGTGGGTAGCCTGCCCAAGACCCACGGCTCTGCCATCTTCACCCGCGGTGAGACCCAGGCCATCGTGGTCGCCACCCTGGGTACCCTGCGCGACTCCCAGCTGATCGAGTCGCTGGAGGGCGACCGCAAGGACCGCTTCCTGCTGCACTACAACTTCCCCCCCTACTGCGTGGGCGAGGCCGGCTTCATGGGCGGTCCCAAGCGTCGCGAGATCGGCCACGGGCGCCTGGCGCGCCGCGGCGTTCAGGCCATGCTGCCCGACGAGGCGGAGTTTCCCTATACCATCCGTGTGGTCTCGGAGATCACCGAGTCCAACGGCTCCAGCTCCATGGCCTCGGTGTGCGGCACGTCGCTGGCACTGATGGACGCCGGCGTGCCGATGAAGGCGCCGGTGGCGGGCATCGCCATGGGCCTGGTCAAGGACGACAACGGTTTCGCCGTGCTGACCGATATCCTGGGCGATGAGGATCACCTCGGCGATATGGACTTCAAGGTGGCCGGCTCCTCCGAGGGCGTCACCGCCCTGCAGATGGACATCAAGATCGAGGGTATCAACGAGGAGATCATGGAGCAGGCGCTGCAGCAGGCCCTGGAGGCGCGCCTCGGTATCCTGGCGCAGATGAACGCGGTGATCGGCAAGAGCCGCACCGATGTCTCCGAGAACGCCCCCTCCATGGCGACCATCAAGATCGCGTCGGACAAGATTCGCGACGTCATCGGCAAGGGCGGCGCCACCATCCGCAAGATCTGCGAGGATACCGGCGCCTCCATCGACCTGGACGACGATGGCACCGTGCGCATCTATGCCGAGGACAAGGCGGCGGCCAAGCGGGCGATCGATACCGTGCTGGCGATCACCGCCGAGGCGGAGATCGGTAAGCTCTACCTGGGCAAAGTGGCCCGCATCGCGGACTTCGGCGCCTTCGTCAACATCATGCCTGGCACCGACGGCCTGGTGCACATCTCCCAGATCGTGCCGGAGCGGGTCAACGACGTGCGTGACTTCCTCAACGAAGGTGACGATGTTGTGGTGAAGGTGCTCGACATCGATAACCGCAACCGGGTGAAGCTCACCATCAAGGAGATCACCCCGGAAGAGAAAGCAGCGTTTGAGGCGGAGCAGGTCGCCGAACCCGAGCTCTAAGTCTCGGGCCTTCAGCCGCACTAAAAACCGCCGCCAGGGACAACCCTGGCGGCGGTTTTCTTTTGGTCGACAGAAAAATGCCCCGAGTGTAGTTCCCGGGGCATGCGGTTTACCGCTAGCGTGGTGTTACCGCTCGATGGCGAGGGCGACGCCCTGACCGCCGCCGATGCACAGCGTTGCCAGGCCCTTCTTGGCGTCGCGGGCGATCATCTCGTGCAGCAGCGAGACCAGGATGCGGCAGCCGGAGGCCCCGATGGGGTGGCCCAGCGCGATGGCGCCGCCGTTGACGTTGACCTTGCTGACGTCCCAGCCGAGCTCCTTGTTGACGGAGAGCGCCTGGGCGGCGAAGGCTTCGTTGGCCTCGACCAGGTCGAGGTCATCCAGGCTCCAGCCGGCCTTTTTCAGGCATAGCCGGGTGGCAGGAGCCGGGCCGATGCCCATGATGGCCGGATCGACGCCGGCGTTGCTGTAGGCGGCAATGCGCGCCAGGGGCTCGAGACCCAGGGCCTTGGCCTTCTCGGCGGAGCAGAGCATGACCGCTGCGGCGCCATCGTTCAGAGACGAGGCGTTTCCGGCGGTGACGGTGCCGTCTTTCTTGAAAGCAGGGCGCATGCCGCCGAGCTTCTCCGCGCTCACTTCGCGAGGATTCTCATCGGTGTCGAAGACGATCGGGTCACCCTTGCGCTGGGGAATCTCCACCGGCACGATCTGGCCCTTGAACTTGCCTTCGCGGATGGCACTGGCGGCCTTCTGTTGGGAGGCGGCGGCAAACTCGTCCATTTCCTCGCGAGTGATGGCGTACTTCTCGGCCAGATTCTCGGCGGTGATGCCCATGTGATAGTTGTTGAAGGCGTCCCACAGGCCGTCGTGAACCATGGTGTCCACGGCCTTCCAGTCGCCCATGCGCTGGCCGTTACGGGAGTTGGGCAGCACATGGGGAGAGGCAGACATGTTCTCCTGGCCGCCGGCGATGATCAGCTCGGCGTCGCCGCAGCGGATTGCCTGGGTGGCCAGGTGAAGGGCCTTCAGGCCGGAGCCGCAGACCTTGTTGATGGTCATGGCGGGGACGCCGGCGGGGAGGCCCGCCTTGATGGCGGCCTGGCGGGCCGGGTTCTGGCCGACCCCTGCGGTCAGTACTTGACCCAGCAGTACTTCGTCAACCTGGTCACCAGCTACACCGGTAGAGGCCAGCAGGTCCTTGATCACCAGAGCGCCTAGGTCGCTGGCGGGGATGCCGGCCAGGGAACCACCGAAGGCGCCGACGGCAGTGCGGCGTGCGGCAACGATCACCACTTCTTGCATGGGGGATTTCTCCTGAATGAGATGATGAGGATGCGGCCTTGTCGCGGCAGCCGGACACGACCGAGGAGTCTCAGCATAGGGGACCCTCATGCGTCGCGGCAATGCTTCCAAGGCCGCATGAGTGAAGTTGTCTGCAGCGGGCAGGTGCTGCTGGCATCACAAGAGCGTGGGTGCTGCGGCAACCGTCAGGCCATCTGCACGGGAATCGCGTGGCTGGTGTGGCTGACCGTGTTGCCTTCCTGTAGATAAACCAGCGCCGGCTGGTGGTTCTCCAGCTCCGCGTCGCTGTAGTGGGCGTAGCTACAGATGATCACGCGATCTCCGGGACCGGCCAGATGGGCGGCGGCGCCGTTGATGGAGATCATCTGCGATCCCTCTTCGGCGCGGATGGCGTAGGTGGTAAAGCGCTGGCCGTTCTCGACGTTGTAGATCTGGATCTGCTCGTTCTCGCGAATGCCGGACATGTCGAGCAGTTCACCGTCGATAGCACAGGAGCCCTCGTAGTTGAGCACAGCGTGAGTGACGCGAGCCATGTGCAGCTTGGCCTTGAGCATGATGGTGAACATGGAAGGGTGTCCTCCGAAGCGGATGGGCGGCGCGTCAGCGCGGCAGGGTCAGGGTCAGGTTGTCGATCAGTCGGGTCTTGCCCAGACGGGCGGCGGCCAGCAAGACGGCCTCGCGGGTCGTCGGTGTGACGGGCTCTAGATTGGCCGCGCGCAGTTCCAGGTAGTCCGGCGCAAAACCGGCCTCCTGCAGGCGTGCGTACCCGCTGGCAAGTGTCGGTCCGGTCGCCTCGCCGGCTTCCAGGGCCTGACCCAATTCGCGCAGGGTCTGGTAGAGCCGCGGTGCCGTGGCGCGTTGTTGGGCGCTCAAGTAGCCGTTGCGTGAGGAGAGCGCCAGGCCGTCCTCGGCGCGCACAATGGGCACGCCGACGACCTCGACGGGAAAGTGAAGGTCGGCCACCATGCGGCGGATCACCGCCAGCTGCTGGTAATCCTTTTCTCCGAAGCAGGCGATGTCGGGCTGTACCAGGTTGAAAAGCATGCCGACGACGGTAGAGACGCCGTCGAAGTGGCCGGGTCGCGAAGCGCCGCATAGTCCGTCGGTAACGTCGGGCACAACGATACGAGTCTGGGCCTCGAGCCCACGCGGATAGACGGTGGTGGTTTCGGGGGCAAACAGCAGGTCGCACCCGGCCGCTTCAAGCCCGGCCTGATCCTCATCGAGGGTACGCGGGTAGGCATCCAGGTCTTCACCTGCCCCGAACTGCATGGGATTGACAAAAATCGTGGCGATCACCACTTCGGCGAGTTCGCGGGCCGCGGCGACCAGCGCCAGGTGGCCATCGTGCAGGTTACCCATGGTGGGGACCAGGGCGATACGCTCGCCACGACGACGAATGTCCGCCAACGTCTCACGCAGGGCAGGGATTTCTCTGAGGGTTCGCATGGCGGGGCTCCAGTGCTAGAAGCAGTGTTCCTCGGCGGGGAATCGTCGGGCCTTGACGTCCTCGTGGTAGCGTCGAAAAGCGCCCTGGATGTCGCTGGTTTCGGCCATGAAGTTCTTGACGAAGCGCGGCTTTTGGCCAGCGGTGACATTCAGCATGTCGTGCATCACGAGTATCTGCCCATCGGTATCGGGGCCGGCGCCGATACCGATCACCGGCACGTCCAGGGCTTCGGTGATGGCTCGACCCAGGCTCGCCGGCACGCACTCCAGCAGGATGACGGAGGCACCGGCGGCGACCAGGGTGCGAGCATCCTCGAGAATCTGGGTGGCGCGTTCGGCCTCTCGGCCCTGTACCTTGTAGCCGCCGAGCTGATAGACCGTCTGCGGTGTGAGGCCCAGATGGGCACAGACCGGCACGCCGCGGCGAGTCAGCTCGCGGACGCCCTCAGCCATCCATGCCTCACCCTCCACCTTGACAAGCTCAGCGCCAGCGCGCATGAGCTCGCCGGCATTCTCCAGGAGACGCTCGGTGCTAGCGTTACCCATGAAAGGCAGGTCGACCATCAACAGGCTGGCGCCCTTTCCCCGGGCCACGCAGCGTGTGTGGTAACAGATCTCGTCCAGGGTGACAGGCAGGGTGCTGGCATGCCCTTGCAGGACCATGCCCAGGGAATCGCCGACCAGCAGCACCTCTATGCCTGCATCGCTGGCGGATCGGGCAAAGGATGCGTCGTAGGCGGTCAGGCAGCTGAAGGACTCACCGGCGCGCTTGAAGGTTCGCAGCGTGCTCAGGGTGACGTTTTTCATGGCGTGCTCTCATCGTTGTGGCAGCAGGCAAGGCGCGTGGAGAATACCTGTCCCGCCTGAAACTTTGCTGCAATAAACTCGTGATTGTTACCCGAATTGCCGGGGCGTGTCGATAGGTAACACTTCCCGATGGCATCAGGTCGCCGGTAACAGCGCTACCAGGCCGGCAGTGTCCAGAGTGTCGGTCAGCCCCACCAGGTGGCGACCGTCCGGCAGCGTCAGCTCCGGCGACAGCTCCAGCAGCGGCACTACCACGAAGGCGCGCCGGGTGAGCTCGGGGTGGGGCACGCACAGGCGCGGTAGAGCAAGCACGCTGTTATCGAACAGTAGCAGATCCAGGTCCAGGGTGCGGGGGCCCCAGTGTCGGGCACGCACTCGGCGGTGGCGCTGCTCCAGGGCCTGCAGCTGGTCGAGTAGCGCCAGCGGCGAGAGGCGGGTCTCCAGTAGCGCCACGGCATTGATGAAGTCGGGCTGATCCTGGGGGCCAAGCGGTCGGCTGGCATAGCAGCGTGAGGCGCCCAGGCGACGAGTGAGTGGCAGGCGGGCCAGCTCCTCGAGGGCCTGCTCGATGTGCCGCTGCGGATCGTCCAGGTTGCTGCCCAGGCCGATCCATGCGCGATGTGAACTCATCCGTTGCCGTTGTCGCCGCCGGTATTATCACCACGCGGTTTGCGTCGCCGCCGCCGACGTTTACCCGGTGCGCCGCTGCCGGCGGGGTTGGCGCCAACCTTGTCCAAAAGACGGCGCTGCTCATGCTCGTCGGCGTTCTGGAAGGCGGTCCACCAGTCGCCCAGGCCAGGTTCGAGCTCGCCGGCGGCCTCGCGCAGCAGCAGCAGATCATAGGCGGCGCGAAAGCGGGGGTGCTCGCGGGTCTGGAAGACGCGGCGACCGCGACGCATCGGCAGGCGCTGTTGTAGGTCCCAGATGTCCCGCATCGGCAGGCTGAAACGCTTGGGAATCGAGATATGCTGCAGCTGGCGGGAGACCACCTGCTGGGAGGCCGCCTGTAGCGCCGGAATCGGCGGCATGCCGTCGCGCTCATGAGCGACCTGCCGAAGCTGCACAGGACCCCAAAGCAAGGCGGCGAACAGGAAAGCCGGTGTGACCGGCCGCTCCTCGGCGATGCGCCGATCCGTGCTGGCGAGTGCCGCTTCTACCAGGGGCTCAGCCCAGGGCAGTTCGTCCATGGCCTCAGCGGCTTCCGGAAAGAGCATCTCAAACAACCCGTATTGGCGGAGAAGACGGAATGTCTCGAGCCCGTGCCCTCCCATAAACAGCTTGAGGATCTCATCAAAAAGCCGCGCCGGCGGGATCTGCAACAGCAGCGGGGCGAGATCACTGATCGGCGCCTCGGTGGCGGGGGCCAGATGGAAGTCCAGCTTGCCCGCGAAGCGCACTGCTCGCAGCATGCGTACCGGATCCTCGCGGTAGCGAGTCGCCGGGTCGCCGATCAGACGGAGGGTGCGATCCTCGATGTCACGTACGCCGTTAGCGAAGTCGTGGATCGAGAAGTCGGCGATACTGTAGTAAAGGGCATTGATGGTGAAGTCGCGGCGTATGGCGTCTTCCTGGATATTGCCCCACACGTTATCGCGCAGCAGCAGTCCCTCATCAGACTGCTGGGCGATGTGGTCACTATGATCGTCGCCGGGCTTGCCGCGAAAGGTGGTGACCTCGATCACCTCTCGGCCGAAGCGCACGTGAACAATACGAAATCGTCTACCGATGATCCGCGAGTTTCGAAACAGCGTCTTGACCTCTTCCGGCGTGGCGTCGGTAGCCACGTCGAAATCCTTGGGCATGCGTCCGATCAGGGAATCGCGGATACAACCACCCACCAGGAAGGCCTGATACCCGGCGTTGTGCAGCCGATAGAGCACCTTGAGGGCGGCGTCACTGAAGTGCTGACGCGACACCGGATGCTCCTGGCGTGGAATGATGCGCGGCTCGGAGAGGCCAGCAGCGGCGCTGCTTTCGGGGCCGAAGAAAGACTTCAGGCGTTCGCCCGGACTCTGCAGAAAGCGGGTAAATCCTTTGAACATGCGGCGATTTCGACTCGCAGTGCGAAAAAATGGTGTGGGAAAGGAAGTACTAAAGGGTCCGAGTGTAGCCGACCCCCCGGACCTTGCATAGCATGGCGGCGTTAGCGGCTGGTGTCAGATACCCCGCAGGGTAGGGTCCAATAGAAAGGGGAGGCCAGCTGGCCTCCCCTTAAAGCATTCTTGCAGCGTCCATGCTGCTGATTCTTCTTCGTGATGGCACATCGCCTTGAATACGCACCGCAGTCACTAAGGAGAAAAAACAGGCTAGCTGTGTTGTTGTCCTTATTGGCGCTCCTGGTGGTGACCGCCTCGTATTCAAAACAATAATCCAACCACGACGGCAGTGGATCTGCCTCCCCCCGACTTCTTGGTCTTGTTTCCGGGGGTGCACCTTCGACGGCATTATTCTTGTTGTTGGCCGTGCTGATGCGTCGGGTCCTGGGTCTCCGGTTCCTCGCGAAATTTGTTGTTGTTGGCAAGCGAGAGGCCGAGCACGTTTTCTGTTGTTGTTGTTAGCTAATCGCGCCTGGATGGCACTGGCCCGCAGATGTTGTTATTGGCGGTGCGGGCGTTGTCACACGGGTCCGGCATTTTTTTGTTGTTGACGAAGGCGGACGGTGACACCGGAATTTGTTTTTCTTACCCGTATATACAGCAGGCTGCATGCCAGGCTAATTTTATCCATTTAATATCAGTGATTTGCGGGAATGTTTTGCCGGCGCCTGACGCGACGTGGGGCAGAGTGTTACCTCTGTGGCGCTAATTTGGGGCGCGCGCTGTGTGGGACGGTAACAAATGACGCAAAACGGGAAGCGTGACCGCACAACCTAGGGCCGACGGTGGTCGCCCCAGGTGCTGGCGTGTTGGTCGTATGAACAATGGTCACATGGGTACTGCTTGTTCATTCATTCTTGCGTCTTGGGCTCTTCTTGCGGGGAATGCCCAGGCGCTGGCGCCGTTCCCACAGCGACTTGCGGCTGATACCGAGTTTCTGGGCCAGTTCGGTCTCGCTCATTTGATCCTGATGCTCCAGCACAAAGTGCTGAAAATAATCTTCGAGCGAGAGATCGTCCTCGGCATCGCCCTGGCTGGCGTCGGTTTTTGCCTTGACGGTCTCAGGTTCGGGCTCAGGGTGTGTGATCTTGCGTGATGTGGGAAGCGTGCCGCTGATCGGGGAGAGTCCCAGGTCGTCGGGATGGATCAGGTGACCCTCGGCGAGGATCACTCCGCGTTCGAGAGCGTTTTCCAACTCGCGTACGTTGCCGGGCCAGGGGTAGTCGTGAATCTCGCGGCGGGCGGCGCGGGAGAGCCGAAGTCCTTCGCGATCGTGGCGCTTACACGCCTGGTCCAGCAGGATGTCGGCGATCAGCAGTACGTCATCCTCGCGGTCGCGTAGTGGAGGCAGGTCGATCTGCATGACGTTGAGGCGATAGTAGAGGTCCAGACGGAATTCGCCGGTCTTCGACAAAGCGCGCAAGTCGCGGTGGGTGGCGGCGATCAGGCGCACGTCTACGTGGCGAGTCTCCACCGAGCCGATCTTGCGGATTTCGCCCTCTTGCAGCACTCGTAGTAGCCGTGCCTGAGCGTCCAGAGGCAGTTCGCCGATCTCGTCGAGGAACAGGGTGCCGCCGTCAGCGGCCTCCACAAGACCGGTGCGGGCGGCGCTGGCGCCGGTGAATGCGCCCTTTTCGTGTCCGAACAGCTCAGACTCGATCAGCGTCTCGGGAATTGCCGCACAGTTGACACTGATCAGGGCTGCCCGGGCGCGCTTGCTCTGCTGGTGCAGGGCGCGCGCCACCAACTCCTTGCCGGTACCGGATTCGCCCTGGATCAGCACGGTGACGTCGGCCGGTGCGGTCTTGCGAATGCGCGAGTAGACCAGTTGCATGGCCGAGCAGCTGCCTATCATCGGCTGGGCCTGGCCGCTGGGCTCGGTGATATCCGGCGGCTCAGCGCGCCGCGAGGCTTGCAGGTGCAGCACCCGAGCCACGGTCTCCAGCAACTCGTCGTGATCGAAGGGCTTGGCGACATAGTCCACGGCACCCTGCTTGAGAGCGTCCACTGCCGATCGCATGCTGGCGTAGCTGGTCATGATCAACACCGGCACCGGTGCGGCGCGGGCGATCAGCTCGGTGCCGGGTTCTCCGGGCAGGCGCAAATCGCTGATCACCAGGTCGAAGCGCTGGGGATCCAGTGCCGTGGCCTCGTCAACGGAGCCGGCCTCGTCGACACGGTAGTCGTGGCGTTCCAGCAGGCGCCGCAACGCGCTGCGGATAATGGCTTCGTCTTCTACGATCAGGATCCGGCTCATCGCGGTGTCTCACCCTCCTGTGGGTTCAGCGGCAGCCAGAGGCTGATGCGGGTGCCGCGCTCGCGTTCTGGCGGCGGCGATTCGATATCGATTTGGCCGTGGTGTTCGGCGACGATGCTGTAGACAAGCGGCAAGCCCAGCCCCGTGCCCTTGCCGGGGGGCTTAGTGGTGGTGAAGGGCTCGAAGAGGTGGTCGCGTACCCGCTCGTCGATGCCATGGCCCTCGTCGGTAACGGTGACTCTCAGTCCGGAAGCCTCGGCGCTCGCCTCGATGACCACGCGGCCTCCAGGGAGGCTCGCATCGCGCGCGTTGCCCAGCAGGTTGACCATGACCTGCAACAGGCGCTGGGCATCTCCCTGGAGGTGGGGTATCTGGGGGCAGCGGTTCTCGAAGATGACATCGTCGCCCGAGCGGGCGAGATGTATCAAGTGAATCGCTTCGTCGGTGACCTCGGCCAGGGAGACCGGGGCAAACGACTGCCCGCTGAGGTGGCGTCCACCGTGGGCAAAGCCCACCAGGGACGAGACGATTCGCGAGACTCGGTCGGTGAGCTGCTGAATCTGCTCGGCGGTCTCGAGGATCTCGGGGTTTTCGGTGTCATAGCGCAGGTTCTGGGCCAGCGAGGAGATCCCGGTGATGGGGTTGCCGATCTCGTGGGCGACCCCGGCGGCTAGCTGGCCGATGGAGGCCAGCCGTGCAGCGTGGACCAGCTCATCCTCCAGCCACTTCATCTCGCTGTGGTCTTCCACCAGGATCACCATGCCACCGGGCTCGCTGTTATCCCCCGCGAGCTCGGCCTTGTGCAGGCTCAGATAGCGGACTCCGCCTTCCAGGGTAACCGGCTGTTTGTAGAGGTGGCTGTGTGACGCGGTAAAAATGCGACCCAGCAGCTCTCCCCAGGGGGCCGGCAGGCTGTCGCGGCGGGCGCCGATGACGCTGGCGCCGTCGATGCCGCTGAGCGCGGCCAGCGTGTCGTTCCACATCAGCAGCTCGCCGTCCTCGCCGAAGGCGCATAGCCCTACCGGCAGGCGGGTCAGGGTGCGGCGGTGGTAGCGGCGCAGGCCGTCGAGCTCCCGGGCCATGCCGGTGAGGCGTGAGCGGTAGGCCTCCAGACGGCTCTCCACGTAGTGGATGTCCTCGGTGGCGCCGGCGCTGCCCTCGCGGTAAGGCAGGTAGCGGTCGACAATGTCCTGAGCCACCGAAGGGCCCATCAGACCAGAGAGGTTGGCCTGCAGGCGGTCGCGCAACCGTCGCAGGGCGTACGGGCGGCCGTCCAGGGCGGCCAGTCCCAGGTCGTTCAGGGCTCGTTCTACCTCGCGCTTCGCCGCCTCGTCGCCCAGGGCGCGAGCCAGATGCGTCTTGAATTCCTCGCCGTTGGCGGCTTCGAGTGGCAGGCGCTTGGGGCGGATCACCGCATCCACCGAGCAGGCCTCGGCGGCGGCACGCTCTCCTTCGGAGGTGTGGGTGGCCAGGGAGACGACGATGAATACCAGGGCGTTACCGGCCAGGGATACCAGGGTGACCACGTACCATTCTGGTTCGCCGGCCACTGCCTCGAGCCCAGGGGGAATCACCACCAGCGGTGGCAGTCCGGTGAGCAGCGGCCCCCACAGGCCGAGCAGCCATACCACCAGGCCCACCACAAGCCCCGAGATCATCCCCTTGCGATTGGCGCCGGGCCAGTACAGCAGGGCCAGCAGCCCAGGCAGGCATTGGGCCATGCCGACGAAAGCAGCCAGTGCCAGAGTGGTGAGGTCGTGGTGGACCCCCACGATGCGATAGAAGAGCCATCCACCCAGCACCACAGCGCCCACCAAGGCACGGCGCAACCATAGCAGCCAGCGGTAGAGGTCGAGTTGGGCTTCGGGGGGGTGAGCGACCAGTAACACGTGGTTGAGAATCATGCCTGACAGCGCCAGGGCGATCAGCACCATGGTGGCGCTGGTGGCGGCTAGCCCAGCAATGAAGGCCAGCGACTGCACCCACAGCGACTCCGACAGCCCGAAGGCCAGGTAGGCGGAAGGCAGCACGTCGTCGGCGCCAAGCCGCTGGCCCGCCCACAGGATAAGCGGTACCGGCAGCGCCATCAGCAGCAGGAACAGTGGCAGTGCCCAACTGGCCTGAAGCAGAGTGAGGCGGGAGTGGGTTTCGGTAAAGGTGATATGAAAAATGTGGGGCATCAACAGGGCCGCCGCGAAAAATAGCAGCAGCAGAGTCCGCCAGTGGGCTGGATCGGGCTGCACCACGCCGGTCTGAAAGGCTTGGCCGGGGCCATCGAGCCAGGTCTGCAGGTCAGCGGGACCGTTGAAGACCACGAACAGCGCAAAGGCGCCAAGGCCGAGCATGGCGACCAGCTTGACCAGGGAAGAGAGGGCAATCACCGCCAGCAGACTGTCGTGGTGTCCATCCACGCGGCCCTGGCGGGCCCCGAACAGCATGGCGAACAGGGCGATCATGGCGCAGAAGGCTAGCGCCAGCAGAGACGGCGAGGCGGCACCGGTCATCAGGAAGATGGCATCGCCCATGGTCTGCACCTGTAGGGCCAGCAGCGGCAGAACTGCCAGCAGGCTGATCAGGGTGATCAGGGTGCCTACCCACCGCGAACGAAACCGGAAGGCGAACAGATCGGAAAGCGAGGCCAGCTGGTAGGTGCGGGTCATGCGTTGTATCGGTACCAGCAGCACCGGAGCGAGCAGGAAAGCCCCGGCGACGCCCAGGTAGTAGGCCAGATAGCTGTAGCCCGAGGTCGAGGCGAGTTCCAGGCTGCCGTAGACGGCCCAGGCGCTGGCGTAGACCCCCAGCGCCAGGGTATAGACCAGCGGGTGGCGAGTGATGCGCGTGCCGATGACCCCGCGCTCTACTGCCAACGCGCACAGGAAGAGCACCAGCAAAAAGCCTGTGCCCAGGGCAAACATCCCGGCCAGACTAGCGTTCATCGAGTTTCCTCTTCTGCTCCAGCCACAGGGTCAGGGCGATCAGCACGCCCCAGATGACGAAGGGGCGATACCAGGCCACGCCGGGACTGGCCCAGCCGCTCATCATCAACGGCGAGAGCAGGTAGCCGCCGAGCACCAGGAACAGCAGGATGCGATAGACGTACATGGGCGCCTCTCAGTCTGACGGGGGCGCGCCGCCGGTGATTGTGCGGTGCGGCTCTGGGCGTATACGAGAGGCCTCCCAGTGCAAGACCCCCCAGGCGAGCTGCTCGGCCACCGGCGCCCCGGCAAGGTCGGCGGGCGGTGCCTGGTCCAGGGCCGTCAGGGCAGCGTGGAGCAGCGGGCGCACGGCGTCGTCGGTGGTGGGCAGCGCCGGGGCCAAATTCTGCTTGGAGAGCTTCTGACCGTCCTTGCCGAGGATCAGCGGCAGGTGGAGATAGCGTGGCTCGGGGAAGTCCAGAGCCTGCTGCAGCTGGCGCTGCCAGGGCGTGTTATCCAGCAGGTCGAAGCCACGCACCACGTCGCCGACCTCCTGCTCGGCGTCATCCACCACCACGGCGAGTTGGTAGGCCCACAGATCATCTTTGCGCCTGAGCACTACGTCGCCAAGCGAGGCGGGGTCGAAGCGCTGCTCGCCGAACAGTCGGTCTTTCCATACTACCGGACGCAGCCCCAGGTCGCTGCGGAGTCGCCATGCCACCGGCTTGCCGGGTTCGCGCACGCCTTCCCGACACCAGCCAGGGTAGATCGGATAGTCTCGCCACTGCTTGCGTGAGCAGCTACAGGGGTAGGCGAGGCCAAGTCGAACCAGCCGCTCGAGGGCGGCCTGATAGGTGCCGTCACGGCCATTCTGATATAGCGTTGGGCCGTCCCAGTGAAGGCCGAAGGCTTCCAACTGGTGGCGGATCTGGTCAGCAGCATCAGCCGGGCAGCGTGGCGGGTCGATATCCTCGATGCGCAACAGCCATTCGCCGCCGGCGTGGCGAGCATCCAGGAAGCTGGCCAGCGCCGCCACGAGGGAGCCGAAGTGCAGGGGGCCGGAGGGGGTCGGGGCGAAACGGCCGCGGTAGTGGCTCATGGACGAGCGTCTCCTGCAGAGGCGCCAACGGGCACCCAGGGGTGCCCGCTACGCATGCTTCATGCAGATCATCGACATGCTCAGATCAGCCGCCCAGCTGCTTTTCCTTGAGCTCGGCCAGCGTCTTGCAGTCGACGCATAGGGTAGCAGTAGGTCGTGCCTCAAGTCGGCGGATGCCGATCTCGACGCCACATGCCTCGCAGAAGCCATAGTCATCTTCGTCGATGTTATCGAGGGTCTCGTTGATCTTCTTGAGTAGTTTGCGCTCGCGATCCCGGGTGCGCAGCTCCAGGCTAAACCCCTCTTCCTGAGTGGCACGGTCGGCCGGGTCGGCGTAGTTGTTGGCCTCTTCCTGCAGATGACGCACGGTGCGGTCCACCTCTTCCATGAGCTCCTGCTTCCAGCCCAGCAGGATCTGACGAAAGTGCTCCAGCTGCTTCTCGTTCATGTACTCTTCACCCGCCGCCGGTTCATAGGGGGTGAATTTCCTGGGCGCTTCCACTTTCTTGTCGGCTACTGGCATGGGACTGCCTCATTACTTGAGTGACTGCTGATCAATACCCGCTCTAAGCAGGGTATCTCACGCCAAAGGCATGCTGTTTAGCGGAAAAGTCGGAAGTTTGCAACTTTGCGGGCCTCGCAAGCTGCGGCCCTGCTACTAAAGTCGCTGCACTATTGCGCTTTGGAGTCATGACACGTTGACTGCGCCACGGGAGCCTGGCTCCCTATTGTTCAACTCTCGTTCACAGGAGCCTTGCCATGGCGTGGAGTCCGCGCATCGACCGGGTTGCTCCCTTTCGGGTCATGAGCCTGTTGGAAACCGCCCAGGCTCGTGAGGCCGCCGGGCACGATGTCATTCATCTGGAGGTGGGAGAACCCGATTTCCCCACCCCCGAGCCGGTGGTGGCCGCCGGCCATGCTGCGCTGGCTGCGGGTTATACTCGCTATACGCCGGCGGCGGGACTTCCTGCACTGCGCGAGGCGATTGCCGGCCACTATGCGGAGCAGTTCGGTGCCGATGTCGATCCCGGGCGCATCCTGGTCACCCCCGGGGCTTCCGGGGCACTGCTGTTGGCCAGTCAGCTGCTGTCAGGCCCCGGGGACCGAGTGCTGATGGCCGACCCCAACTATCCCTGTAACCGCCATTTCATGGCCTTGGCCGGCGCCGAGGTGGATGCCGTGCCAGTGGGGTCGGCGAGCGGCTGGCAGCTCAACGCTGATCTTATCGAGGCCCACTGGCGTGACGCTACCCAGCTGGCGATGCTGGCCACGCCCTCGAATCCCACTGGCCACATGCTGGATGCCCAGCAGCTGACGGCGGTGGCCTCGACGGTGGCGGCAAGGGGCGGTCACCTGCTGGTGGATGAGATCTACCAGGGGCTCTGCTTTGATCTCAAACCACTCTCGGTGGCGGCCATCACCCCGGATGCCTTTGTGGTCAACAGCTTCTCCAAGTACTTCGGCATGACCGGCTGGCGTCTGGGCTGGCTGCTGGCCCCGGAGGCCGCGGTGGAGCCGCTCACCCGACTGGCCCAGAACGTCTTTCTGGCCGCCTCCACGCCGGCCCAGCATGCGGCCCTGGCCGCCTTCACGCCAGAGTGTCGCTCACTTCTCGAGGCCAGGCGTATCGAGCTGGGGCGCCGTCGTGATGCTCTGCTGTCGGGCCTGGCGCGGTTGGGGTTGGCGCCCTCGCTGCCACCCCAGGGAGCCTTCTATCTGTGGCTCGACATCTCCCGCTACAGCGACGACAGCCAGGACTTCTGCCGGCGTCTGCTGGAAGAGGAAAACGTCGCGATCACACCGGGCATCGACTTTGCCCTGGAGGGCGGCGAGTACCACGTGCGCATTGCCTTCACCACCGGGGTCGAGCGTTTGGGAGAGGCGGTTGATCGCCTGGAACGCTTCCTGGCGCGCCGATAGAGGGGGGTGGGCATGGATTACCCCGAACTGATACCCGGCACCCTGCTGCGTCGCCACAAGCGCTTCCTGGCCGACGTGCGCCTCGACGACGGCCGGGAGGTGGTGGCCCATTGCCCCAACACCGGATCCATGCGGGCCGTGAACGTGCCGGGCTGCCGGGTGTGGCTCGCGCCCAGCGACAATCCGGCGCGCAAGCTAGCCTGGACCTGGGAGCTGATCGAGCTGCCCCAGCACGACGGTCGCCTGGCGATTGCCTCGGTGAACACAGGGCGGGCCAACCGTATCGTCGAGGAGGCGCTCAGGGAGGGGCAGGTTCCGGGCCTTGAGGGCTATGCCGAGCTCAAGCGCGAGGCAAACGTGGCGATCGACGGGGAGAGGGCCTCCCGGCTGGACTTCCGCCTTGAAGACCCTGAACGCGGCACTGCCTTCGTGGAAGTGAAGCAGGTGACCCTCAAGGAGGTTGACGGGCACGGTTATTTTCCCGACGCGGTGAGCGAGCGGGGCCGCCGGCATCTGGAGGTGCTGGCGGCTCTGGCCGAGCAGGGTCAGCGCGCTGTGTTGCTGTTCTGCGTGGCCCACGAGGGCATCGGTGATGTCGCCCCGGCCTGGCATCAGGACCCGGCCTATGCGGCCGCGCTCGAGGGAGCGGCCGCCAGTGGTGTGGAGGTGCTGGCCCATCGCTGTGTGGTGGAGCGCCACGGCGATGTGCCGGTGGCGATCCGCTTGGGGCAGGCGCTGCCCGTGGACTTGAAGCGACGCCTTGCGCCATAAAGGATAGCCCCGTTAAGAACAGCGCCGTGAAGGGCAGCGCCGGGTCGCTTAGCGGTCGATATAGAAACGCTGGATGAAGCTGACCCTGGCTGGCTCTGCGTTGCGATCGTGGAGGACCTCCAGATCAAAGCGCATCGCCTCGTCGTCGTGGATGCGGAACACCGCCACCTGTGAAGGGACATCGCCGCTGCGCAGGGTGCGGAAACTCAGCGATGTGCGCTTGTCGCTGCTGCTGAGCCCCCCGACCGAGCCATTCACGGAGACAGGGAGAGCCCGAGTGGTACCATCATCGCGCTCCTCGAGCACACTGACGTTGAGCAACGCCATCGCGTTGTTGCGTGGAATGTCGTGTTCGCGGGCCACTGTCTCGGGCAGGAAGCTGGTATTCACCGCGCTATAGTGGATTTGGTGGTTGCCGATCTGCTCGAATTGCTGGGCGACGGCAGGACCGCTCAGCAGGGCCAGGGCGCTTACCGCCAGGAAGGCCAGGATGCCAGGTTTCATCGTCACCCCTCTCATCTACCCTGTTGGGTTCAGGCTGTAGTGCCGTTGTCGGGTCAGCCGCGGGTGACCCGGAAGATCGCGATTTCGCCGAACAAGTTGGGCCATAGCCGCGAGGTCCAATGTCCTTCATGGTCGCCAATGCCCACTGCTCGGTCGACAATGATCAGACCCTTGTCTCGGCACAGTTGTTCAAAGTCGTTGAAGGTCGACAGGTGAATATTAGGGGTGTCGTACCAGGCGTGGGGCAGCGACTTGGACACGGGCATGTAGCCACGGATGCCCAGATACACGCGGTGGCGCCAATAGGCGAAGTTGGGGAAGGTAATGATCGCTTCGCTGGCGACCCGCAACATCTCGTCGAGCATCAGGTCGGGGCGGCGCAGCGCCTGTAGAGCCTGGGTCATGATCACCAGATCGCAGGCGTCGTCGTCGAAGTTGGCCAGTCCCTGGTCGAGGTTCTGTTCGATGACATTGACGCCTCGTGCGATACAGGCGGTGATGCCGTCCGGGTCGATCTCCAGGCCATAGCCGGTGACATTCTTGTCACGGGCCAGGGCCGCCAGAAGGCTACCATCGCCACAGGCCAGGTCGAGGATGTGGGCGTTCTCGGGGATCCATTCATGGATCAGCTTGAAGTCGGGACGGTTCATCATGCGTGCGTCTCCAGCCCGAGGTCTGCCGCCACGCGGTCCATGAAGGCGGCGAAGACCGCCTGGTAGCGAGGCTCCGGCATCAGGAAGGCGTCGTGGCCGTGGGTCGAGTCGATGTTGGCATAGCTGACCGACTTGCCGGCACGCACCAGGGCGTTGACCAGTTCCCTCGAGCGCGGCGGTGGGAAGCGCCAGTCGGTAGTGAAGCTGACCACCAGGAAGGGGCAGGTGGCCGGGGTCAGCGCCTGAGCAAGGTCGCTATCGTGACCCGCTGCCGGATCGAAATAGTCCAGCGCCTTGGTCATTAACAAATAGGTGTTGGCGTCGAAGGAAGTGGAGAAGGCATCGCCCTGATAGCGCAGGTATGACTCCACTTGGAACTCTACGTCGAAGCCGAAGTTGAGGTCGTCGGCGCGCAGGTCGCGACCGAACCTGTGCCCCATGGCGTCCTCGGAGAGATAGGTGATATGCCCCACCATCCGCGCAAGCTTGAGGCCGCGACGCGGCATGGTGTCGTGCTCGGTATACCAGCCATCGTGAAAGTCAGGGTCGGAACGAATCGCTTGGCGAGCAACCTCGTTGAAGGCGATGTTCTGGGCCGAGAGTTTGGAGGTGGCGGCGATCACCGCGGCGCTGGCCACTCGCTCCGGGTAGGCTAGCGTCCACTGCAGCGCCTGCATGCCGCCCAGGCTGCCGCCGATTACCGCGGCGAAGCGTTGGATACCCAGCCGATCGGCCAGTCGGGCCTGGCTGTTCACCCAGTCGCTCACCGTCACCATCGGGAACTCTGGGCCCCACAGGCGCCCGGTCTCGGGGTTTTCCCGGTTGGGCCCGGTACTGCCGTGGCAGCCGCCGAGGTTGTTGAGCGAGACCACGAAGAAACGCTCGGTATCGATGGATTTGCCGGGGCCGATATGGGCGTCCCACCAGCCCGGCTTGCGCTCGTCCGCGCTACGATAGCCGGCAGCATGGTGGTGGCCAGATAGCGCGTGGCAGATCAGTACCGCATTGGAGCGTTCGGCGTTGAGGGTGCCATAGGTCTCGTAGACGAGGTCATAGGCCGGCAGCGTCCTGCCGCAGGCCAGGGCCAGTGGGTCGTCGAAGTGCGCCGTCTGGGGCGTCACCAGGCCGACCGAGTCAACAGGGAGCTCGGGCATCAGTCGTTCCGTGTCCAGTCGTTGCGGTGGGCGGGGTGGGTTTCAGAGTCCCACCAGAGCGCCGACCACGCCGGCGGCGCGGGTCAGCGAGCCAACCACGATACCATCGATCAGGCTGATGGCGATGAATGCCACGATGGGCGAGAGGTCGATCATGCCCAGCGGCGGTATGACCCTTCTCAGTGGCGACATGATCGGCTCCACCAGTTGCATCACCAGCATGGCCCCCGGGTGGCTGGCGTTGGGGGCTACCCAGCTGAGGATAATCATCCCGATCAATGCGAAAAAGTAGATCTTGAGGATGGCGTTGGCCAGCGCCGCCACGGTACCGATGGCCACGCTGACGATGGGGGGCATGCCAAAGCCGGCCACCTGCAGGATGATGACGATGCTGACTGCCTTGATCACAAAGCCGGTGGCCAGGGTAGCCAGGTCGAATCGCCCCATTACCGGACCCAGGAAGCTCTGGAAGGGTCGCACCGCTGGCTGGGTGATTTTTACCACTGTCTGGCTAATGGGGTTGTAGTAGTCGGCCTGGGACGCTTGCAGCAGGAAGCGCAGCATCAGCAAGAAGATGTACAGGTTGACCAGGGTGTTGACCAGCAGCAGGCCGGCATTTCCCATGAGGGTTCCTCCATGTCGTGGGCAGACCGCCGTCCGGCGACCTTTTGAAACGATTGCCTGGGATCAGCGATTGCTGAGCTCTGTGGCCATTTCCCGAGCGCGCGCGGCACAGGCGTCCATTGCCTCGGCGAGTATTCGGCGCAGGTCGGCTGACTCGAGATGCTCGACGGCGCGTTCGGTGGTGCCGCCGGGGGACATGACGTTTTGCTTGAGCTCGGCGGGGGTCTTGTCGCTGGCCATTGCCATCTTCGCCGCGCCGAAAGCGGTCTGCATGGCCAGCCGCCGGGCCGTCTCGGCGGGGAGGCCAAGCTTCACGCCTGCCTCTTCCATAGCCTCGAACATCAGGAAGAAGTATGCCGGGCCGCTGCCGGAGACGGCAGTGACCGCATCCAGCAGTGCTTCCTCCTCGACCCACTCTACCAGGCCCACGGCCTCCATCAGCTCGGTGGCGAGCTGGCGTTGCTCGTCGCTGACGCTGGCATTGGCAAACAGGCCGGAGGCGCCGGCGCCGACCAGAGCCGGGGTGTTGGGCATACAACGCACCATGGCCAGTTCCCCGCCCAACCAGCCTTCCAGGGTGGCGGCGTCGAGGCCGGCGGCCACCGAGATGATCAGCGGGCGGCGGCGCTGGATCACGCTGGCCAGTCCCTCGCAGACCTCCTTCATCATCTGGGGCTTCACTGCCAGCACGACGACGTCGGCCTGGGTTACCGCGGCGACATTGTCGGTGTTGGTGTGTATGCCATAACGCTCGTTTACCGGGGCAAGGAAGGCGTCGCTGGGGGAAGTGGCGGTAATCGCAGAGGGCGAGTAGCCGCTGTCGATCATGCCGCCAATGATAGCGCTAGCCATGTTGCCGGCGCCGATGAAGGTGACTCTGGTAGACATGGAGAAGTGTCCTGTGTTGCTTAACGAGTGGGTCGGTGGAGGCATCCGGCAGATGCGGTAAGTCGGTTGATTAGCGTGGGCTTTCACGCTCCCCAAAGATGGCGGTGCCTACCCGCACCAGGGTTGCTTCCTCCAGTATGGCGGCCTCGAGATCATTGGTCATGCCCATGGATAGGGTGTCCAGTGGCGCCTCGGGGAAGCGGTCTTGTAGCGCTCTCAGCGCTTCTTTCAATCGGGCAAAGGGCTCGCGCTGGGCATCCATGTTCTCCCCCGGGGCTGGAATTGCCATCAGTCCGCGCAGACGCAGTTGCGGCATTTCCAGCACCGCTCCGGCGAGTTCCGGCAGTTCGGCAAGGCTGGCGCCTGACTTGCTGGGCTCCGCGCTGATATTGACCTGCAGGCAGACGTTGAGAGGTGGCAATCCCTCCGGGCGTTGATCATTGAGGCGTCTGGCGATCTTCTCTCGGTCTACGCTGTGTACCCAGGCGAAGTGTTCGGCCACGTCGCGGGTCTTGTTGGATTGCAGCGGGCCGATGAAATGCCAGACGATGTCGTCGAGGTCGGCCAACTCAACCTGCTTGGCCAAGCCTTCCTGGACATAGTTCTCGCCAAATTCGCGCTGGCCGAGGTGCCAGGCCTCCCGTATCAGCGCCGCCGGCTTGGTCTTGCTGACCGCCAACAGACGAGCGTCAGTGGTTGGCCGGCCGGCGGCAGACAAGGCATCGTTTAACCGCTGTCGCACCTTCGCCAACGATTCGGCGAGGGGGGTGGAGGCAGAAGGGGCTGTCATGTGGCAAGCTCTGTCATACTGAACATTACAAGATGTCACCAGGTCTGCGGGAGTAAGGGAAAACGCATGGATATTACCGAACTGCTGGCGTTCTCGGCAAAACAGAAGGCCTCTGACCTGCATCTTTCGGCAGGCCTGCCGCCGATGATCCGGGTCGACGGCGACATTCGTCGTCTGAACGTACCGGCCATGGAGGACCGCGAGGTCCGAAAGTTAATCTATGACATCATGGCTGACCGCCAGCGCCGTGACTACGAGGAGTTTTTCGAGACTGACTTCTCCTTCGAGGTGCCTGGGGTGTCGCGTTTCCGTGTCAATGTTTTCAACCATGCCCGTGGCTCCGGGGCGGTATTCCGGACCATCCCCACCGATGTGCTGACCATGGAGGACCTCGGTCTTGGTACCGTCTTCCGCCAGCTCTCCATGTTGCCCCGTGGTCTGGTGCTGGTGACCGGCCCCACCGGTTCAGGCAAGAGCACTACTTTGGCGGCGATGATCGATTACATCAACGAAAACCGCTACGAGCATATCCTCACCATCGAGGATCCAGTGGAATTCGTCCACCGCAGCAAGCGCTGTCTGATCAACCAGCGCGAGGTGCACCGAGATACCCACGGCTTCGCTCCGGCACTGCGCAGCGCCCTGCGCGAGGATCCGGACGTGATCCTGGTAGGCGAGCTTCGCGATCTGGAAACCATTCGGCTGGCGCTCACCGCAGCCGAAACAGGGCACCTGGTGTTCGGTACCCTGCACACCACCTCGGCGGCCAAGACCATTGACCGGATCATCGACGTCTTCCCCGGGGATGAAAAGTCGATGGTGCGCTCGATGCTTTCGGAGTCGCTCCAGGCGGTGATCTCCCAGGCGCTGCTCAAACGCATGGGCGGCGGCCGTGTGGCGGCCCACGAGATCCTTATCGCCACCGCGGCGGTGCGTAACCTGGTCCGCGAAGACAAGGTGGCGCAGATCTACTCAGCCATTCAGACCGGCGGCAACCTGGGCATGCAGACCTTGGATGCCTCTCTGGCCAAGCTGGTGGCAGATAATGTGGTCGCGCGCGACGAGGCGCAGGCCAAGGCCAAGGGCGTGCTGGCGAACTGAGGGGGTCTCGGCCGCTAGGCAGGGGACAACGGGTAAGATAGGAGCAGGGATATGACGGCGAAAGAGTGGCTCTATCAGCTGCTGGATATCATGGTGCAGAAGGAAGCATCGGATTTGCTGATTTCAGTGAATGCACCGCCAACGCTGAAAATGGCCGGTAAGCTCACCCCCCTCGGAGATCATAATCTCAGCGTGGAGCAGGTCACCGAACTGGTCGGCACATCGATTCCCGACGTCTTGCGGGAACGCTTCCGGGTCGAACGCGAAGCCAATTTTGCGCTGAGCCTCAAGGGCAAGGGTCGCTTTCGCGTCAGCGCCTTCCAACAGCGCAACCAGATGGCGATGGTGATACGGCGTATCGGCTTCGAGATTCCGCATCTGGAGGAGCTGTCGCTGCCTTCCACACTTGGCGAGCTGGTCAATAACAAGCGCGGGCTCGTGTTCGTGGTCGGGGGCACCGGCACCGGCAAGTCGACCACCCTGGCGTCGATGATCCAGTATCGCAACGAGACGATAGGTGGCCATATTATCAGTGTCGAGGACCCCATCGAGTACGTGCATCCGCACAAGAAAGCGATCATCAATCAGCGCGAAGTCGGGATCGACACTGAATCCTTCGAGGTGGCGCTCAAAAACACCCTGCGCCAGGCGCCGGACGTGATCCTGATCGGGGAAGTGCGTACCCAGGAGACTATGGAGCACGCTCTGACCTTTGCCGAGACAGGCCACCTCTGCCTGGCCACGCTTCACGCCAACAATGCCAACCAGGCGCTGGACCGCATCATCAACTTCTTTCCCATCGAGCGTCACGCACAGGTCTGGCTCGACCTCTCGCTCAACCTGCGGGCCATTGTCGCTCAGCAACTGCTGCCCACGGTGGACGGTGGACGCTGCCCGGCCATCGAGATCATGCTCAAGTCGCCCCTGATCGGTGACCTGATACGCAAGGGCGACGTCAGCGAGATCAAGAATGTCATGACCCGTTCGCGCGACCTGGGCATGCAGACCTTCGATCAGGCGCTTTTCGATCTCTTCAAGGAGGGTAAGATCACCGAGGAGGTGGCATTGGTGCATGCCGACTCGGCCAACGATCTGCGCATGATGATCAAGTACGGCGACGCGGGCAGCGACGGGATGACCCAGGCTGTTGAGGCCGCCAGCCACCTCTCGCTGAAGCGCGATGATGACTTCTAGACCGCTTTCGGTGCGGAATCAGGGGGCGTAGACGCCCCCCAATACGCGTAATCCCTCGGCGCCGGTTACCGAGGGCAGGTTGCCCGGCAGGCCCTGAAGCCTTCGACAGGCCAGCCAAGCGAAAGCCCCGGCCTCTAGCCAGTCGGCCGGCCAGCCCGATGCCGCACCGTCGGTCAGGGCCGAATCGGGCATCCGGTTGGCGAGGCGAGAAAGCAGGTCGTGATTATGGGCGCCTCCGCCGCAGGGAATCAGTCGCATTGCCGCAGGCGCTTCGAGCCGCTCTCGCGCCATGCTCACCGCCAGGGCCACACTCTCGGCGGTGAGCTGTGCCAGAGTGGCCTGCACGTCTTCGGGCTTCTCCTCACCTGTCAGGTGAGCATCCAGCCAGTCGAGGTGGAACAGTTCTCGGCCGGTACTACGCGGAGGCGGCAGGTGGAAGAAGGGTTCGGCCAGCAGTTGATTCAAAAGCATCTCGTCGACCTGCCCCGAGGCTGCCCAGGCACCGTCCGCATCGAAGTCTCCGCCGCGGTGGCGAGCGTGCCAGGCGTCCAGCAGTGCATTGGCTGGTCCTGAGTCAAAGCCTTGTGGTGCTCGAGGATCTTCCGCCGGAGGTAGCAGGGTCAGGTTGGCGAACCCTCCCAGGTTGAGCACCAGACACCACGCCCCCCTGGCGCGGAACAGTGCTTCGTGGAAGGCGGGTGCCAAGGGCGCTGCCTGACCGCCAGCAGCCAGGTCACGGCGGCGGAAGTCGGCCACCACGGTGAGGCCGGTGAGTTCAGCCAGCAGGCTTGGGTTATCGAGTTGAAGCGTATAGGCAGGGCCGCCGGCATACCCTCTCGGGGCGTGCTCGATGGTCTGACCGTGGCTGCCGATGGCGACCACTACCTCGGGGGGCGTGCCGGAACACGATAACAGCGCCCTGACGGCCTTCGCCTGCAGCCGGCAGAAAGCATCTTCGGCCTCGGCTAGCTCGGCAAAGGTCGTTTTCCTGGCGTGGCATAGCTTCCAGAGTTGCTTGCGCAGGAGCAACGGCATCGGCTCGGCATGGGTGCCCATAAGGCGCGGCCGGTTGCCGGATGGGGTATCGTCGATCTCCACCAGGGCGGCATCGATGCCGTCAAGACTGGTGCCAGACATCAAGCCAATATATAAGGGCATGTCACTCTCTCGGGTCGTTGGGCGTCACCGCAAGACGCCGTCTCATGCTAACATCCTGCCCCATTCGATGGTCCCTGCAGGGGCCCGGCAACCGGACACATGGAGTAGGGGACGATGAGCGACGTAGCGAGCGCGCTTGCGCTGCTGAAGCGAGGCACTCAGGAAATCCTGCTGGAAGATGAACTGATCAAAAAGCTGGAGTCCGGGCGCAAGCTCCGGATCAAAGCAGGCTTTGATCCCACCGCCCCTGATTTGCACCTGGGTCACAGCGTGCTGCTGACCAAGATGCGTCAGTTTCAGGACCTTGGCCACCAGATCATCTTCTTGATCGGCGACTTCACCGGTCGCATCGGCGATCCTACCGGCAAGAACGTCACCCGCAAGCCGCTTACCGAAGAAGAGGTTCGCGTCAACGCCGAGACCTATAAGGAGCAGGTGTTCAAGATCCTCGACCCCGAGAAGACCGAGGTGCGCTTCAACTCCGAGTGGTTCGCCGAGCTGTCCGCGGCCAAGATGATCGAGCTGGCGGCGCAAAGTACCGTGGCGCGCATGCTCGAGCGCGACGACTTCGACAAGCGCTACAAGGCCGGCCAGCCGATCTCTATCCACGAGTTTCTCTACCCGCTAGTGCAGGGCTATGACTCCGTGGCATTGGAAGCCGACGTCGAGATGGGCGGTACCGATCAGAAGTTCAACCTGCTGATGGGTCGTGAGGTACAGAAGCACTTCGGCATGCCACCTCAGGTGGTGATCACCATGCCGCTACTCGAGGGGTTGGACGGCGTGCAGAAGATGTCCAAGTCGCTGGGCAACTATGTGGGCGTGGACGAAGCGCCGGGTGCGATGTTCAACAAGCTGGTCTCCATGCCGGATAGCCTCATATGGCGTTATTTCGAGCTGCTATCGCTCAAGACCAATGAAGAGATCGAGGCGCTCAAGGCCGAGGTCGAGGCCGGTGCCAACCCTCGCGATGTCAAGATGCTCCTGGCCCGTGAGTTGATCGGCCGCTACCACGGCGAGGAAGCAGCTACCAATGCACATCGTTCTGCTGGCAACCGACTAGCCGAGGGAGAGCTGCCCGAAGACCTACCCGAGGTGGAACTGGACTTAGAGGGCAGTGAGCAGGCGCCAATTGCGGCGGTGCTCAACCGCTCCGGCCTCGCCAACAACAGCGCACAGGCAAAGGACATGCTCGGTAACGGCAGGGTCAGGGTGGATGGTGCGGTGGTTGAGCGCGATCACATGTTGGCTACCGGTAAGTGCTACGTCATCCAGGCCGGCAAGAAGCGCTATGCTCGGGTAACCCTCAAGTAGTGGAGTGATGGCCTGCCCTGTGGATGCTCCTGTCATCTGCGCGACGCCCTTCTGTCATGCTCCTGACACTTTTTTATCAGGAGGCCCTTGCGGGGTGGCGGGGAACGTCGTAAAGTACGCATCCGCTGCGGGCAACGAGCAACGTTGCCGGCGGTGGCAAGTTGAGGAAGTGATTGTTCTACTTGAGGTTTTTCGGCAGTGCCGACAGGCTTCTCGCTTGACACTCACGGCGGATTCGGTAGAATGCGCCCTCACACGATTCGCGGTCATCGCTGCCCTGGCAGGATGCGGCGGCAAGTAGGACAGACGGCAGGTCATCGCCCACTCCCCGCTTGACACGCTGACGCAAATCGGTAGAATACGCCTTCCTCGCAGGGCGCTGACGAGACGGAGCCGCTACCTCTGGTAAGCCCCGCCCCGGCAGCACAGCGAGA
>NZ_JBHRSQ010000018.1:0-111299 GCF_042643535.1 Halomonas tibetensis | reverse complement strand
AGGGCGCTTCCAGGCCCAGGCCGAGGGTCATAATCTGGGTGCCGTCCATGCCATGCCTCCTGTCCAGGTGGAGGTCATATCCTGGCCCAGCTCAGGGGGCGAATTCCACACCCAACGACGAAGAGCCAAAAATCACGAAAGCCTTGAAAGCGTTTTCAGTAAGGATCAACTGCTCCTATAGAGCCCGAAGCCGGCCATCCGCTGCGTGCTGAGCGAGCGTCGGCTGCATGACTGGGTTATGTATTTTTACGCTCTGAACAAACCCGCTCAGTCACCGTTATCCTTCCGATTGTGCAGGCAATCTGATTTCTGGCGCTGAATGCGTGCGCTCATCCGGTGGGGTCCAAAGCCTCTGTTGCCGAGGATTCCATCCCAGGGCATTCATCTTACGCTGATCGTCGCTTGTCCCGAATCCAGGCATGTGAACAATCCTATCGAAAAACTCCTCTGTGTGAAGAAGCGTCATCTTCACCTCGTTCCAATAGGTAGAAGATTGGTCTCGTCGATAACGCATCGCTACCTCCAGGCTGGAAAACCGTCCTTCAGAAACCAGATAGGCATCAATCTCTTCCTCGTCATAACCCGATAGAGAGACGATTTGCGGTACGTCCAGGCGATAAGAAACCACGCTTTTTATCCTTCTATCGTGGTTGAGGCGTGCCGTTCGGCGGCACGATTCTGCATTCAGATTTGCCCCCGAGGAAAACAGCGTGCTGGCCGATCGAACCTTATCGCAGAGTCGCTCGTCTCCGGAGCTCTCAGCAACTGCGGCAAAGCAGCGGCTTCTCAGCAGTGATACCTGATTCCCGACAGGGCCGAATCCTCCTCTACTCAAGCTTTGCGGATGAATCAGATAGCATGGCTTGGTGGAATGAAGCTCATTAGCCAAAGCGCGGTATTCGTATTCCAATGCATCAGGCTTTCTGGTGTCACCGAAGAGAAACTTTTCATCAGCATCACTGAATAGACCGCAGCCACTCAGTGATGCAGACATCATGAAAAAGGTCGCCACGGAAAATAATCTTGTTGTGAATTTCAACATAGATTTCATCAACAGGTTAACGGGATAACGCACAAACTTTACCAGATACATAACGACCTGGCTTTGCGGCGTGCCGGAGCGCCAGCGAAGGTGCGTCCGCCAACAACCACTGGTTATGTGATCTTAGCCTACTCTGGCAGGCCCTCGAACTCTGGCACGTCACCAATCGCCGCGTCCCAAACCGCTCTGCTCGATGTGAAGATGTGCGCAGTTGGCGACATAGAGACTTCAGTATCCAAGCACCCTGCAGGAACAACGAGCAGGTCTGTAAGTTGGATGCTTGGTAATGCTGAACCACACGATCTACAGAAGCTTTTATTGTGGCGAGTACCTGGAAGCGTAAAGGAAGTCACAGCATCTACACCCGCCAGCCAGGTCAGTTTAGCTGACTGCGAAAATAAATTTGCTGCATGAGCAGATCCCGTATCTTTTTGGCAATACTCACAATGACACAGGTAAAAGCTATCGAAGTCCCCATGGACCTCGAATCTCACTGTGCTACACAGGCAAGAACCAACGTGCTTAGTCATAGGATTCCCTTCTATGGCCTGCAGGTGACGCACACATAACGAATAGCTAAGCTTCGGCCCGACAGGGCCGTCCGGTGGACGGCCGCCAGGCCGGGAACAAACTTGAGCGCCTGGTGAGGCGCGTCATGGAGAGGGCAACGACTGATCTTGCGACTTGCCTTGATTTTCGGATGGTTTCCGGGTAACAAGACGAATGACACCAGAAACCACTCCGAAAAGGAAGACAAGAATACCAAGCCAGCCCACTATGGTCGCGTTGTGGGCGATGCGTACAAACTCCACCAATTCTGGTCTGCCAGAAAACGCCGCGGCGAAGATGAAGCCCCCCAACGCCAGCAGGCAACCGCCGATAATGGGAAATAGAGGCCAGAATCGCCGAATGCCGGCTACCCATCCAACAAGGAAGACGGCAACTCCACACCAAAAGAGTCCCAAAGCGATGCGGGAATGAAACGCAACGCTTGCCATCAGCTCTGGCGTCGGATCCAGGTATCCCCATGCTCCGCCATAGAATAGCTTATACAAGAATCCCGCAATTACGATCAGCAGACCGCCAACAATCAGAAGTAGGGGCCAGAATCGCTTCATAGTGTTTGTCCGGTGCAGCCGCTTGTTAGGTAACCATTTAGTGTTTTAGTAACTTTCATCTCGCCAACCTTGAACGACCAAAAAAAACCTGCTGGTATCATTAGAATGTGTATGCCAACAATAAAGTAAAAAGATTCAGGGCTATCCGCGAGGCTATATGAATGACCACGACTATGAACGACGTCAAAAGAAATTGCCTTGTAAACAACTATGCTTGCAAAAACCGTCAGCATTAACCCTGCAATGATTTTTGCTATTTTTACATGGATTGGTTTCATAACTATTCTAAAACCGCCTGGCGCGACAATCAGCGAATTGTACGCTGCAATGCCTTGTTATAACTTCTTTTCGTCTTACCAAATATTACACCAAGAATAGAGGTCTCAATTTTATTTTGTAAATCTGGGTAAACCGGTGACTTCAATAGCTCCCAATACTCCCCTACCATCTTTCTTCGAAAATTTTCTTGGTTAATATGGGGATAAAATAGGCTCGCAATACCAAAGGCCAGATTATCGATGATGATCTCCTGCTCAGACGTATTTCTCGACTTTATTACTTCTAAAAATAAAGGTGTTTCCAAAACAAATAGCTTCGCAAGCGCCTCTTGCCTTACTTGTGATTTTTGAAGCTTTGATTCATTTAACCTGATAATATAATCGGCATAAACATTCATTAGTTTTGACGACTCTAACAAGCTTATAATGCTGGATATTTTTAGATTCATAAATTCTAATGAGTCCATATCTGCATCAAGAATATCGATGATAAACTCATGGACACGAGCTTTATCTAATTGATTTTTTCCAGCAAGATCAGCCTGAATGAACGCGATGCAACCTGCAGATTTTTGTGGCTCAAGCTTGGGCATCAGGATACCGCTTGGGTTACAACTTTCCCAGACCAATTTAGACCCCATAAGACATATAAAGACTATCACTAGAAAGCCAATTATTTTCATTTGAAGCAACCTACCAATTATTTATAACGCCGCAAATCAGCCGCGCCGACTTTTGGCGTCGGCTGCATTTGGCTTGTTAGCGATCATTTCCATGTTAGCCTTCATCGCCCCGCATCAATTTTGTGATCTATAATAGAGGCCGATGGGAGTACCATCCTCAAGGTACGGTTGAGCAAACATGATCCACGGTACCGGTTCGCTCTCACCCATACTCGATCCATGGATAACGCCAACCACGATAATATCGCCCGGCTTAACGCTCACGCGAGGATTGAGCGTTATTTGAAGGATATGCGAATCTTCCTTTGAAATCTCCATGGGGAGAGCGTTTGGCGAGCTGTATCCCCCATATTTTTCTTGCCTCTCTACCAGCTCCTTGATTATGAAGCTGACGGTATGCAACCCGACTCGGTCAGGCGCGATTTCTACGACAACGGCACGGACATAGTATTGCGGATCGCTAACTACGGACGCGACACCTTTTGCGGACCCGAAGGTGAAAAAGGCGCAAGCCAGCCCAAGCATGATTAGATTTCGTCTCGTTAAAATCACAGCAAGCGCTCCCTGACGCTAACGCCAAGCTAAGCGGCGCGCTTAAGCGCGTCCGGTGGAGGCCCAGATGGCCGGAACGTACTTGAGCGATTGGTTACACGGTTCTGTGCAACACGCACGAGGTTAAACATCCGCTCCCTTTGCACAAGCCATAGTATTTCAGTGATGTAGATTGGAGAGGAGATGAGAGCCTGCACGCTGAATGGGAGCTGACCGATTCCTTTGAGTGGTCCTAATACGATTAGCAATAGATAGACGGCAAAAACGGCGAGAAAGACGAGGAGCAGCGCATAGGTCCGAACAATACTCAAAGTTACGCGGTGATGCCCCCGAGCAATTTCTATCAGATTCCTCCTTGATCTCCATCTTTTCACCCTCAGACGCTCACGAAACCTGCCCGGAATGAGTGAAATGTGAGCAATCAGGTATTCGCCGAGTATAGAAAGCCGCTTCGAGAGCATGGCAACCACAAGGGTAATGACGAGACTTACCAATACCGCAGGCTCAAATAAAACGTCCATATTCACCTATTTTGATACGTGTAACGCCATCATAAATTGCCGCTTGAAGCGCAGCGGAAGGCGGTCAATTTGGTGGCTTTGTTATGAGCCAAAGGCCAGAAATGATGACAGGTATGTGGAAAATATATTTATAGCTATGACTAGGACGGTAGACCAAACCGCACCCTTTATGCTCTTTGAATTAGATTTATCGAAGTTCTCAAATGCCCTTTTATCTCCCATGTTTAGTCTAAGTCCCGACGTTGCCTGGTGCACGTCAATCGATCTTTCAGTGAAAGATCCAATTTTGAGCGCAATCATTCCTAAGAGATATATTAAACTAAAGCTAAATATTCCCCCTAAAAAAACGGATTGGAGCGTCGGCGATTCGCCGATTAGGCTTTCCGCGTTATTAACAATAGCGAAAGATACGATAGCAACTGTAAGAATCCTAAATATAGACGAAAAATGTTCTGATTTATCTTGCAGCAGCTGGATGATCTTATTTTCTTTGCCTTTAACTACGGACGCATACCATTGATCTATTGCTGTTTGGAAGTTTCTGGCAACCGTATAATCGACATATTCAATATCGTATTGCCCCGTTCGCCTAGCGACTATTCTTAAGAATCTCCGGCTTATTCCGTGTTCAGATTCAGCTTTTAGCTTTAGGGCAACCCGTGAGTGGAGATTGACTATTATCTTGTAAGATTGAGGTTTTTTTGTTTCTGGTAGAACGATTAAAAAATTGTATTCCAACTGAATATTTTCACATGGGCTCATTGAGCTTGAATCATACAGCTCAAATCTTTCAAAGGAGCTATATTGATTCTTGCAATCATCGACGTGATATAAAGTAACTGAGCAATTCTTGCTAACGATATTGTACTGTTCGAGCATCTGGTTAATTTTGATGTTCAGTTGTTTTAATGCACCGATATCAATATCGTGATCATCGCTCAGTGATTTCCCAATCTTTTCAGTTTTCCCAGTAATTTCATTATAGATACTTTGGATTACTTTCATGCTGACGGGCTGATCCGCGACGCTAACTACCTCCCCTTTTTCATCATTATTCTGATCAACAATTATTCCAGACATCTAAAGTACTCCTTTATTTAGTAGCTCATAACGTTTGCATTAACCGGCGCCGGCTTTGCCGGCGTCCGAGTTGAATGCATTGTTATACGAATTATTCCTCAAAGTAGTCTGAGTCCAGTCTTTTGACGTAATATGTTGCAACCTTGGATACGCCAATGCCGGCATCAATCATAAGACCGGCGAGTGTCTCTCCATCAATAAGGACGATCCTGGAATCTATAAAGGAAGCGTACTGATTCGCTTCCGCACTAAACCCCGAGGTCGTCAAGAAAATCCCCTTCTTTGCTCTTTGGCCCTGAAGGGCACCGGCAAATTTCTGAATCTCCGGACGACCTACAGTGCCTTCCCAGCGCTTTGCTTGGAGGTAGATCACATCAAGCCCGAGCCGATCTTCCTTTATAACTCCGTCGATTCCACCGTCACCAGACTTTCCAATGGTTTGACCAGCATCTTTTCTGGAACCGCCGTAACCCATGGCGACCAGAAGTTCTACCACGACACGTTCAAAAAATGCTGGCGATCCTGATTTGACCTTTTGAATCAATTCGAGCTCTAACTCATCCCTGACTTTCTGGTAACCAAATTCGATATGTTCTAACGGGGTTAATTCATCGGTAGAGATTTCCGGTTCTTCTGGCTGTTCGTTTTTCGATCCGGATTGGAATTCTTTGTACTCGTCGAATTGTTTCAGATAGGCGAGATTGATTGGCTGATCAGTTTGTGAAAGGGCATCCAGCCCTCGCTGAGTTATTCGATACTTGGCACGGGCCGGCGACTCAATAAGGCCCGCGCCTTTCAAATGGGTTTTCGCCCACCCGATCCGATTGTCGAAGAGCTTTGCGTATCCACTCGGCAACATCTCGGAAAGCTCCTCCTCCGACAGCTGAAAGTGTTCAGCCAAGAATTCGTTAGTTTCGCGATTCTTACGGACCTTTCCGTCCGTCAAGTGCTCAAGCATGGGACGCATGATGCTCTGAAAGTCTGGAATCGCCATCTAGTTTTCCTTATTCGTATAACGCCTTGCTCACCGGAAAATTAGGAGCGCAGCGAGTAATTTTTCCGTGTGCAGCAAATTGTTAACATGGCTCACCAGTTTGCGGATCAGCCTCAACGATTTTGTCAAAACTGTATACTATGGGAAATTCCTTACTTACCTTTTGAGTGCCTGAAAGATCTGAGGAACTAAATTTCAAGTCGCCATAAGACCAACCAATAAACTCAAAAGGCGATGGGAAAAATGGAATCTTGCATGAAATAGTTCGACCATCATCAATATGGGATGGCACAATCAATTGAAATACCGCGTTACCAAATGCAATCACAAAAATTGAATAAGGAACATCTGAAACGTCCGCTTTTCTTCGGAAAAGAGAAACAGCCACGCCGTTTGTTGGCCTTGGACCTGGAACAAATGCGTGCATTAGAATGGCGGGCTTAATGACGGAAAGGGTCAAATCCGGGCTCAAGAGCCAGTCAATGGTATGCCTAAACGCATCTATCTCAGTTCTTTCTTTGATAATTGATAAAGCTATTTTTAAAGTGGCTTTATATACAGCCAAGGGTATATGGGGCTCTTGGTGAAGCTTTACAGTTATTTCTTTTCTTTCGTGATCAACAACAAAGAACTCTTCATCAATTTGGGACTTTATAGTTGGAAAGTCGTTAAATTCAATTCTATTCTTTTTGTTGTTAGTCCTGTAGTTTGGAATTCCTTTTTTTCCAGATATCTGTCCAGCAACTCGAAAAGGCTTTGTGAATTTATCAAGATGATCCTCTAGTTTTTCTGAAAAGAATTTATTGCACGAATCGCACTCATCTAAAAGAATCAACTGATGATTTCCTAGGCATTCTGGTATAGCGTGCGATTCGTTACTAAAGCTTGTCTCGCTCTTATCTTTGCGACAGAAACGGCACAACCGCTCCTCTCCGTCAGCGATAAGCACCTTTCCCCCCCCTCGAATAACACCCATATGCTATCAGGTCAAAGTTCGTGTTGAAGAATGCAAGACGCTCATCGATGGTCATAGTTTATCCTGTTAACGCCGCTCAGCACGCGCGGTTTTGTAATGGAGGCGAAGCCGCAATGTAAAAACCGTCGCCGTGACTGGCATGGTTATGCATTGTCAAACGCAGCAATATGCGTTTTCATGAGACCTATAAGCTCGACGATTGCTTGGTTCACCTCAGGATAAAGATCCTTCGCCTGCTGGCTGTATTTTGAGTCCTCACTCGTAATCATAGCCATATCCCCTCCCATCTTTTTGGGTGCACCCTTTCGGTAAAGGGTTGACCAGCTATAAATGAGTCCGGATGTTTTTTCCAGTTGGCTGTTCACTGGCTCATTGGCTAGAAGCCGCAGCATTCCGTTATTATCCGACAGCTCTCGCTTAATCTGGTCGTAGCTATCGCCAGACTCTGTCAGTCGGAGCAACATTTCCAATTGGGCTATTGTTTTGGCATAAAGAGACTCCAATTTCTCCTGTTTTTGCTTTCGCGCTTCCCGCTTACTGACACCTAGTTCCCGAAGTCCAGACAGCAACCAGGTCACAATGGCAACACCGATGCCGAATGCTCCGCTAATAATCGCCTGACTCAATTCCATTATCTACTTCCCTGCATAACAGGTATTAGACAGCGCGCTCGTTTATTGACTTGAACGAGCATGCGCGTTCAACAATCTTATCAGCGTAACCTTTCTTCAGCTAACCCTTTGATTTCATGACACCCAAAGGAAACCTTGGCCACCTACGCATAATTCGCACGCTTGCGCGTTTTGCCAGCGCCAATAATACTGTATGTACATCCATGTACTGAGAGGATGGGAGTATGGATACGCACAGCAAACCGCCGAAGCTGATGGACCGGGTCAGAGCCACCCTGCGGGTGAAACGCTACAGCCCTCGCACCGAGAAGACCTACTGATACTGAATTCGCTATTTCATTCGCTTCCACGGAGTCCGTCATCCCGCCAGCATGGGCGGAGCGGAGGTACGCGCCTTCCTGGAACATTTGGCAGTGGAACGCCGGGTAGCGGCGGCCACGCAGAATCAGGCGCTGAATGCCCTTGTGTTCCTCTATCGGCACGTACTTGACCAGCCCTTGGGAGATATCGGAGAGTTCTCGCGTGCCAAGCGCCCTCGCCGGCTTCCGGTGGTGCTTTCTCACGAGGATGTCATGCGCGTGTTGAGCCAACTGTCCGGCCCCATGCACCCGACGGCCACCTTGATGTATGGCTCGGGGCTGCGGCTCATTTAAGTATGTCGGCTACGTGTCCGGAATATCGACCTGGAACGACAAGGAGCCCTTTAAGTGAGGGGGCGTCGAGGTCATTGGGTACGCTACCGCCCCTACCTGGGCATGTTGCGATGACCTCCGCCATCCATGCGATAGTCCTTGGGTGTCGCGCTGTGCCTTCCTGACTCTCTGCGAGCTGTGCATTAGCAAAGCCTAGGTGAGCCTGTGTGGGGTTGCAAAGTCGAATTTGGTCGCAAGTGCGGCCTCCACCGCCTGTTCGGCGTGGATGGCGGTGGTGTCGAAGAGTGGCACGTCCGTATCGTCAGCCTGGATCAGGAGCCCGATCTCCGTGCAGCCGAGGATGACGCCCTGGGCACCCTGCCCGGCCAGTGAGTCGACAATCTCCAGATAGGCGGCTTTGGAATCCGCGCGGATCTCACCACAGCAAAGCTCGTCGTAGATGACGGCGTGCACCCGCTCGCGCTGGGCGGCATCGGGAATCAGCACCTTGATGCCCTGCGCCTCCAGGCGCTCTCGGTAGAAGGCTTGCTCCATGGTGAAGCGGGTGCCCAGCAGCCCCACCCGAATCACGCCCTGCCGATGAAGCGCGTTGGCGGTGGCATCGGCGATATGCAGCAGGGGGATAGCCACGGCCTGCTCAAGCTGTGGGGCGACCTTGTGCATGGTGTTGGTGCAGAGCACCAGGAAGTCGGCACCGGCCGCTTCCAGGGACATGGCCGCCGTGGCGAGAATCTGCGCCGTTGCCGCCCAGTCGCCGCGGTGCTGCAGTGCCTCGATCTCGGCAAAGTCCACGCTGTAGAGCACCAGCCGGGCGGAGTGCAGCCCACCCAACCGCGCCTTTACCTGCTGATTGATCAACCGGTAGTAGGTCTGGGTCGACTCCCAACTCATGCCGCCGATCAGCCCTATCGTCTTCATCTGTCTCTCCTCTCACCCCTGGATAAAGATTACGCAGGCTGCCAGCAGCACCCAGCATTCATCCGAGTTCGGGTTCCGACAAACGCGTTCGACCTTGATCTTCGCAATGCCCAGGTTTTGCTGCCAGAGTTCATTGAATAACCACAATCACAGACGCTGGTTTACATTGAGGGCGCCATCCGCTGATAGCCCCACTTGATCCGATTGCTATGGCTAATAATATACTTATTTATATACCAAACTTTTTATTTTAACTCAGACCTTTCATCCAGGCATTCATAAGAGCCCATTTCGAACTCTCGACAAATCCAGGGTCGATTTTCGTAAATCGTGCACATAAACGTTTCTCGATCTACAGCTGAACACCAACCATCCTCTAACCGCAGCATAGTTTCCCCACCCCATTCATCGAATGCGATGTGCTGCTCTGGCACACCGGTATCCGAAATAATCATGACTTCTAAGCGGCAGCAACAAGCCCGGCAATTTGAACAAGAAACTTCAGGGTGAGTTACATCTTTAATAGGAATAGTCATGAATGTCTTCATTCAGCGAAATTTTCAGCATACTACTTCAATTTGACCTAAGTTGTCTAAATTCACGACCCACTACATTTGATAGCCAGAACGCCAAGGACCAGCGACGACCCTGAAGTGGCGACAAAGGAGCCACGCAAAGGGCGTGCGGTGAGCATAGGCCGAGAACTGCTGCGCCCTGTTAATTGGATATCTCAATGCACCACTTGGGCTTGATGCTCCCGAAATCACAGCGAACGTTTGATTGAAGCCTTTTGGAAATTCGGCACCTTGAGCCTATGCCAGCCCATGGAGGGCTGCAAAGTCGAATTTGGTCGCAAGTGCCGCTTCCACCGCCCGATCGGCGTGGAAGCTTATGGCCGATCAGCCCAGGATAAAGACCACGCAGGCGGCGGTGAGCGCCCCCATCACGCCGTTGAAGATCCGCCAGGCGCGGGGCGTGTCGATCCAGCGGCCGATGGCCGTGCCGAAGCCCGCCCAGAGAGCGATGCAGGGCAGCGCCACCAGTTCGGCAAAACCGGCCAGCAGCAGCGCGTTGACCAGGGTGTCACCTCCGCTGGGCAGAAAGCCCGCCATCAGCGCCAGCCCCATCACCCAGGCCTTGGGGTTGGCGAACTGAAAGGCCGCCGCCTGCCAGAAGCTGAGCGGGCGCCCCTCGCCGCGCCGTCGCAGATCCGGCGGCGGCGCCGTGGCGATGCGCCAGGCCAGATAGAGAAGGTAGCCGCTGCCCACGATCCGCAGGGTGGTCTGCACCATCGGGTAGCGTTCGAAGAGCAGGCCCAACCCCAGGGCGATGCCGGAAAACAGCAGGAAGCAACCGCCCAGGATGCCGAACATGTGCGGCAGTGTCCGTAGAAAGCCGTAGTTAGCCCCGGAGGCGGTCAGCATCACATTGTTGGGGCCTGGCGTGATGGTCATGGAGATCATGTAGAGGGCAGCGGGACCGAGGAACGCCAAGGCTTCCATATCGTTGAATCCATTCGTGGATGGTCGAGTGAGGATGATCGGGTCGAGTGGCAGTGAAAGTGAAACAGTGTGCTTGTCGCCGCACAAGAGCACAGCCTTGATCAAGCGCTGGAAGAAACGCTGAGCGTCGTCACCGTGACCAGAATCAGCCCCATGCCGACCAGTTGGATCGCGGTCAGGCTTTCACTCAGCACCACGACCCCGAACAGCGACGCCGTGACCGGCTCGACCATGGCCACAATGGCGGCTACGGCCGGCAAGGTATCGTTCAGCCCCACAACATAGAGAATGAACGACACGCCTGCGCCCACGACCCCCAGCACGGCGAACAGTGGCCAGCTCGAGGTGCTGAGCACCGACAACGTTTGGTCGGCGTCACCCAGCCAGACCAGTATGGCGGAGAAGGTAGCGAACGCGACGACGAGAATGGCCTGGGGACTGCCATAGGGTGCCGCGTACTTGAATCCGAAAATAAAAGTTGCATAGGACAGCCCGGCAAGCAGCCCGGCGGCGACGCCGAGGGGAGTCACGCTGTCCGCCCCCACCTCGTAGATTCGCGTCAGTAGCACGATACCCAACATGACCATGACAATCGCGGCCCACTTCAGCAGCGTGGGCCGTTCGAGGCCGATGGCGAACGACACGAGAAAAACAAACACCGGCGCGCAGTACATCAGCGTCGCCGCCACCGCGACACTGCCCTGGTCGATGCTCACAAAATAGAAGGTGAAGTTGCCGGCCACGCCGAGCCCGGCGATCACCGACCAGAACCATAATCGATGACTGGCCAACCCGCTGCCGTGGGGGCTTAGCACGAGCCAGGCCAGCACGAAGAGAAGCCCTATCGCGCCCCGGTAGAACGACACCACGAGCGGGTCCCAGCCGTCGGCTATCAGCATGCCGCCGATGCCCCCGGCCAGCCCCCAGAATAGCGCCGCCAACACCACGAACGTCGTGCTGAATCTTGCCATATGACCTCCTTTTGGCATGGGACGAAAAACCCCGAGGCGACGGGCAATCGGCTCGGGGCTTGATGGGAGTGCCGCTCGCGGCAATGGCCTCGGGCCGTTGCGTCGCGGGGTCAGGCCCCCGGCGCGCGCATGCCCGCCCTGGCGGCGCGGGCGGCGTGCAGTTTCCGGTAGCTGTCGATCAAGCGCTGGTGCCGATCGAGCCCTTCCAGCCCCATACTGGTGGGGGTCAGGCCGTGGAAACGCACCGTGCCCTGCACCGAGCCCACCACCGCCTCAAGGGTCGCCTCGCCGAACATGCGGCCGAGGTGATAGCGGAAGTCGTCGAGTTCCAGCTCGTCGTCCAGCACGATCTCGAGCACCGCCTGCACCGCGCGGTAGAAGAGGTTGCGCTCGACGGTGTTGTCGTTGAACTGCAGGAACATCTCGACCCGCTCCAGGGCCTCCTCGTGCTGCCCAAGCGCCAGGTGGATCAGGAGCTTCAGCTCGAGGATGGTGAGCTGGCCCCAGGCAGTGTTCTCGTCGAATTCGATGCCGATCAGCGTGATGATATCCATCTGATCGTCGAGTTGGCTCTCCTCCAGGCGCCCTGCCAGGTCGGCAAGCGCGTCATCGCTCAGACGATGCAGGTTGAGGATATCCTCGCGGTAGTCAAGGGCCATGTTGGTGTTATCCCAGACCAGATCCTCCACCGGATAGACCTCGGAATAGCCCGGCACCAGAATGCGACATACCGGGGCGCCCAGGTCCTCATGGACGGCCTGATAGGTCTCAAGCCCCATCTCCTCGAGGATGCCGAACAGGGTCGCGGCCTCTTCCTCCGTACTTCGAGAACCGCTACCGGAGAAATCCCACTCGCAGAAGTCGACGTCCGCCCTGCTGCTGAAGAAGCGCCAGGAAACCAGACCCGAGGAGTCGATGAAGTGCTCGACGAAGTTATTGGGCTCGGCCACGGCCTGGGAGTTGAAGGTCGGCGGCAGGAAGTCGTTCAGCCCTTCGAAGCTGCGCCCCTGGAGCAGTTCGGTGAGGCTGCGTTCCAGCGCCACATGGAAGCTGGGATGCGCGCCGAAGGAGGCGAACACCCCTCCTGTCCTGGGGTTCATCAGGGTGACGCAGGCCACCGGAAACTGGCCGCCCAGAGAGGCATCCTTGACCAGCAGCGGGAAGCCCTGGTCCTCCAGCGCGCGTATTCCCTCGAGCAGCTCGGGATAGCGCGCCAGCACCTCTTGGGGCACGTCCGGCAGCGCGATCTCCTCCTGAATGATCTGCTTCTTCACCGCCCGCTCGAAGATCTCCGACAGACACTGCACCTGGGCCTCGGCCAGGGTGTTGCCGGCGCTCATGCCGTTGCTCAAGTAGAGGTTCTCGATCAGGTTCGACGGGAAGTAGACCGTCTCGCCGTCCGAGCGGCGCGCGAACGGCAGCGAGACGATGCCGCGATCCACCCGGCCGGAGTTGGTATCAACCAGGTGCGAGCCGCACAGCTCGCCATCCGGGTCGTAGATCCCCCGGCAGTGGTCGTCCAGAATTTCCTCAGGCAGCTCATCGTTCGGCCCCGGCATGAACCACTTCTCGTTCGGGTAGTGGACAAACTCGCTGCCCGCGATCGCTTCGCCGAAGAACTGGTCGTTGTAGAAGAAGTTGCAGCTCAGGCGCTCGATGAACTCGCTCAGCGCCGAGCAGAGTGCGCTCTCCTTGGTGGCACCCTTGCCGTTGGTGAAACACATCGGCGAGGCGGCATCACGAATGTGCAGCGACCACACGTGGGGCACGATGTTGCGCCAGGAGGCAATCTCGATCTTCATGCCCAGTTCCGCCAGAATCGCCGACATGTTGGCGATGGTCTGCTCCAGCGGCAGATCCTTGCCCTCGATCCAGGTGCCGTTCTCGCCATTCAACTCGCCTGTTGCCCCACCCTTCGGCACGCCCATCAGCAGCGCCTGGGCGTCTCCGTCGATGTTTTCCACCGCCTCGACCTGAAACTCGGGGCCGGCCTGCACCACCTTCTTCACGGTGCAGCGATCGATGGAGCGCAGGATGCCCTGGCGGTCCTTGTCGGAGATGTCTTCGGGCAGTTCGACCTGGATCTTGAAGATCTGCTGGTAGCGGTTCTCCGGGTCGACGATATTGTTCTGCGACAGCCGGATGTTCTCGGTGGGGATGTCTCTCGCGTTGCAGTACACCTTGACGAAGTACGCCGCGCACATGGCCGACGACGCCAGGAAGTAGTCGAACGGCCCAGGCGCCGAGCCATCACCCTTGTAGCGGATGGGCTGGTCGGAGATGACCGTGAAGTCGTCGAACTTGGCCTCCAACCGGAGGTTGTCGAGATAGTTGACCTTGATTTCCATGGACGGAGCACCGGGTGTAGATTCAGGGGGCGAAAGCGAAACCCGCCATTATCCAGCTTTTTCCGGGCTGCGTCTTGGGCAAGTGGGCAAAAACTCGCCGGTCTCGCAAGCGGGACCGGCGACGTGAATGGACGGCATGAAGACCACCATGCGAGGCTGAAGAACAGCAGCGCGGAGGAAGCACGATTTGTCACGACCGAACGATTACCCGGCGCCAGACGAGGCCCGCCCCAATCTGCGGCTGGTCTACGATGGGGACTGCCCGATATGTCGGCGCTATGTGCGCTGGCAGCGCATTCGTCGCGACGTCGGCGAGCTCGAGCTGATCGACGGGCGCCAGGACAGCGAGGCACGCCGCGAGCTCAGCGACCGGGGTATCGACCTGGACCAGGGGTTCGCCCTGCAGGTCGGCGACCGCTGGTATCACGGCAGCGAGGCCCTGCATCGCCTCAGCCTGCTCGGCACGCGAAGCGGCGTGTTCAACCGGCTGATGTATCGCCTGTTCGCCAGCCCCCGGCGCGCCGCCCGCCTCTACCCTTGGCTCAAGGCCTGTCGCAATGGCCTGCTGCGCCTGTGCCGCATCCCGCCCATCGACAACCTGCGCCGGTGAGCGATATCGGCGTCGCGCACCACCGCAGGCGATGACGCCTTGCCCACGATTCCGAGCGTGTCACCGAAGGATTCGGCACCTCCTTTCTTCCTGAATCCAGAGTTTAAGCAACAAGAGTAGTCGCGTCTTTCGACCGCTCGCCACGTTGCAAACACCTTGCTCAGCTCACGGCCTTGACCGACACACGATTGCCGCCAGAGGCCTTGCTGAAGTACATGGCACTGTCGGCTTGGTCGAGCAGTTCCTCGAACGCGTTGCCGTGTTCCGGATAAGCTGCTAACCCCACACTGATGGACAGCTTGTCGTCTTTTACAGCATTGATCAGACGTTGCATCATCTTCTTGCTTCCCACTGCATCTGTCTCGGGAAGCAGCATCACGAACTCATCGCCGCCATAGCGGGCCAGGACGTCGCTGCTGCGCTTGCACTCCATCAGCCGTTGCGCCAGGTCACGGATAGCCTGGTCACCGGCGCTGTGACCCTCGGTATCGTTGATACGCTTCAAACCGTCCATGTCCATGGCGATCACCGAGTAGGGGCGCTGCGAACGCTTGGACATCTGATGAATCGGCTTGATCAGTTCGTCGAAGGCGCGACGGTTGTACAGCCCGGTCAACGGATCCCGGCTGGCCATCTGCAACAGAGTCCGGTTGGAGACATGGATGGCATGGACCAGTGACGCGGTAAGGTAGCCGACGATCAGCAGGGCGAAGATGCTGGTGCCGACCGGTGCCAAGTTGGCGATGGTCAGGAGGTCGGTCCCCAGGAGATGGAGCAGCAGCAGCTGGCAGGCCGCGATCGCGGCCACCTCCAGCATCGTGACCACGACCCCCAGGGTCAGGGCGCTGGTGACGACTGCCAGCAGGTAGAGACTCGCCAACGGGCCGGTCACGCCATCCGTATTGTAGAGAAACCAGGTGATGAAGCCGATCATGGCCCAGGTGTGAATGGCCAGCAGCCAGCGCTGCCTTTCGCCGAAGAAGCGCAGCCGGCTGGCCAGCAGGCTGAAGCCGAAATAGGCGAAGGTGGCCGCCAGCACGCCCAGGCCCCCCTCGTCGGGTAGACCCATGATCACCAGGTAGAGGATGACGACGGTGACCAGCAGCCACTCGATCTGGTAGAGGCCGGCGGAGAATCCCTGGATCTGAACCCCCTGGGAATCCCACTCCAGCGGTGGCAACGGGTTTTGATCGGACATTGCACTCTCTCGTCGGTCGAGTGTTCGGGAAGGTTAGCCGAGTCGATGGATGATCAGGATGTCTGGCCACTGGCATCATTTTTATCATGAAACACAATAGTTACATATATATAGTGGCCAGCGATTGAACACGACTTGGGCATTATCGGCGGCGCTGGGCCGACGGTAGGCATGTCCATAAGGAACCGTTTATGAAGCGATGGCACCTGACCAACCGGATACTGGCCGTTGCCGGCGTGGCGGGCATCTCGATGATGGGCATGGCAGTCGCCGATGGCCACCACCGCGATTCTCACGTTAACGTGATAACGCAGGCCGTTACCGAGGGAACGGCAGACAACGCGCTACAAGGTGAGCCCATGACCTACCTGATCGATTTCCAGGATCCCGACGAATCGCGCCGCTGGCGCGCCATCAACGATAACGTGATGGGCGGCATCTCCCAGGGCGGCATGCGAGTGGAGGCCGGCGTTGGCGTCTTCAGCGGCGAGACGTCGCTTGCCAACAACGGCGGTTTTGCCTCGGTGCGCCGCGACCCCGAAGCCTTCGACCTGAGCGACGCGCCGGGCCTGGGGCTCCAGGTGCGCGGCGATGGCCGCACCTACCAGCTGCGCCTCTATACCGACCAGCTGCCGCAGGGTGCCGCCTACCGAGCAAGCTTCCAGCCCGCCGTCGGCGAATGGCAGCGCATTGCGCTTTCCTGGCGCGACTTCGAGCCGATGTTTCGCGGCCGACTGCTGGAGGGCATCCCCCCTATCGACCCCGCGGGGGTTGATCAGGTAGGGCTGATGATCGTCGACCGTCAGGCTGGCCCCTTCCGACTGGAAGTCGCGCGGCTCGAGACGCTTTGATGCAGGTATTGTTTGTCTTCGACGAACCAACACTTCTTCACTTCAGTCACTTGGCACGATGCCCCTATGGCATTGGCCACACCAATGGACGCGGACTGCTGCCAGGAGGGACGGCGCGAGCCGGACTTTAGACTTAGGTAGAACATTGCTATCATTTCATCGCTCTAGCCGGCGCCATGGCCCATCGGCGCAATCACTCTCCGCAACTAGAGCATCCTGATGTCTTCTCAGAACACCCCTTCCTCTAGCGGGAGCTCGGCGCTGTCGCGCTTGGGCGACCCCATCGTGCTGCTGCTGACAGTCGGCTTCATCGTGGCCTTCGTTGGCCTATCGCTGTTCGATATCGACCTGGTGGCCGACAGTATCGGCGCCGGTTTCGCCTGGACGGCCGCCACACTCGGCACCTACTTCCAGCTTCTACTGCTGCTGACCTTCGTGATCGCCATGGGCGTGGCCATCTCGCCGGCTGCGAGCGCACGGGTCGGCAATCTGGATAGCCCACAGATCGGCACCTTCAAGTGGCTGTCGATGATCATGTGCACCCTGCTAGCCGGGGGCGGCGTTTTCTTCGCCGCAGGCGAGCCGGTCTATCACTTCGTGGTCACCCCGCCGGCCTTCGACACCGAGGCGGGCACCGCCGAGGCCGTGGCCGGAGCCTTGGCGCAGTCGTTCATGCACTGGGGCTTCCTGGCCTGGGCGGTGTTGGGCTCTCTGTCTGCCATCGTGCTGGCCCATGCCCACTACGTGAAAGGTCAGCCGCTGCAGCCGCGCACCTTGCTCTACCCGATATTCGGCGAGCGCCTCATGAAGGGTCCCTTGGGCAGCGTGGTGGATGCCTGCTGCGTCATCGCAGTAGTGGCAGGCACCGTCGGCCCGATCGGCTTTCTTGCGACCCAGGTGAGCTTCGGCCTGCATGAGCTGTTCGGTGTCAGCCAGGGCTACGCCACCCAGCTCGGCATCCTGGTGTTGCTGGCGGCGGTCTACGTCACCTCGGCGATGACCGGCATCCACAAGGGCATCCAGGTCCTGTCGCGCTTCAACGTCTTCCTGGCGCTGGCCATCGCCGCGGTGATCCTGGTGGCCGGTCCGACCCTATTCCTAGTCAACGCCTTCAGCCAGGGCTTTGGTGAGTACCTGTCGTCGTTCTTCGCCATGGCCACCATGACCGCAGAGACGGCCCCCGCCTGGTGGATGCAGTGGTGGACGGTGTTCTTCTTTGCCTGGTTCATCGGCTACGCGCCGTTGATGGCGATCTTCGTGGCGCGCATCTCCCGCGGGCGCACGATTCGCGAAATGATTCTCGCCGTGGCGGTGATGGCGCCGGTAGCCACCGCGATCTGGTTCACCCTGCTGGGGGGCTCCGGTATCCACTACCAGTTGACTGGCGCGATCGACCTCACCGAGGCGCTCAACAACTTCCAGTTCGACGTAGCGACTCTCACCGTGGCTCAGGCGCTGCCGGGCGGCACCCTGATGGCCCTTGCGATCCTGCTGCTGACGAGCATCTTCGTGGCTACCACCGGCGACTCCATGAGCTACGCCATCGCCGTGGTGTGTACGGGCCACGATGCGCCGAGCCCGTTGGTGCGCGCCTTCTGGGGCATCGCCATGGCGCTGATGGCCGGCATACTGCTCTATATGGGCGCGGGGCAGATCGGCGTGCTGCAGCAGTTCATCGTGATCACGGCGATTCCCGTGTCGCTGATCCTGCTACCCACCCTGTGGACCGGGCCGCGAGCCGCCTACGCCCTGGCGCGCGAACAGGGCATCATCGCCACGAACGCAACGGCCAGCGCCAAGGCTGAATGATCCAGGCCTAAGCAGGTTCTGCACAGTCGGCGGTGGGCGGCAGCTTCCTGACCATAAGCGTCACTGCCTCGCCGCGGTAGACGCACTCTTCCAACGCGTGCCAGCCCAGGCGCCGGTAGAGCGTCTGCCGGTCAGACGTAAAGAGGTGGAATTGCTCGATGCCGTGGGCTTTGGCCTCTTCTTCCACGCGCTGCACGAGCCGCGAGGCGATGCCTCGCCCGCGCCAGGCGGGTACTACGTAGACCGACGCCAGCCAGGGCGTGAGGTCCGGACGGTCGTGCATATCATCGGCAATCAGGCTGGCCATGCCCACCGGAGTATCTTCGCACAGGGCGATGAACACTGAGGGCACACCGCCGGGACCACATTGCTCACGAAAGCAGAAGAGGGCCTCGTCCAGACGTCGTTCAGGGTTGAGGTGACTCCACTGCTGGAACTCCCAGCGGGCCAGTCTCAGCACGTGGGGGGAGCTGGGAGGCAAGCGTTCCAGGCGCACCTTGCCCTCTTCCTCGAGTCGGGGTGGCACGACGCTTGCCGCCGGCGGCTTCGTCGCGGAGGGGCTCACCCCTGCGGCCCCGGAGCCGCCTTGCCCACCTGTTCCTTCGCGAACTGCTTGTGGGTGCCGTCGCACCAGGGCGTGTTACCGGTCTGCTTGCACTGGCAGAGGTAGGCCTCGCCGCCCTCTTCGGCCACGAAGACCTTGGGGCTAAATCCCGTGCCCTTATGGGAGCCGTCGCAGAAGGGCTGAGTCTGCGAATGGCCACAGGCGCAGAAGGCATATTTCTTGCCTTCCTCCAGTGACACCTGCTTCGGTTGGTTGTCGGCGATGATCGGTTGATTCATGACGGGCTCCTGGCAAAAAGAGGGATGATAGACCCAGTCTGTATGAGCATCGGCGATGTTGGCAATCGCGATCGACTCAACGGCTGGGCTATCATGGAAGGCTTTTCGAATCAGAGAACCCTCATGCAGGCCACCCTCGAACAACGCGCCCTCAAAGTCTCCATCCTCGTCACTCTGGTGGTCTCCAGCCTGGGGGTCACCTTTGGCCTGCTCGCCGGGTCACAGTCGATACTTTTCGACGGCGTCTTTTCCACCATCGATGCGGCCATGTCCGGCCTCTCGCTGGTGGTGGCGCGGCTCGCCATTCGCGAGGCCAGCCAGCGTTTCCAGCACGGCTACTGGCACCTGGAGCCACTGGTGGCGGCGCTTAACGGCGCCATTCTGATGCTGCTGTGCTTCTACGCTTTCCTGAACGCCGCCCAAGGGCTGATGGAGGGCGGCCGCGAACTCAACTTCGATATCGCCATCGCCTATGCGGTGGTCGTGGCGATCACCTGCTACACCATGGTGATCTACCAGAAGCGCCTCAATCGCCGCGCCGACTCCGAGTTCGTGCGCATCGACATCCAGGGATGGCTGATGGCGGCGCTGATAACCACCGCCCTGCTGTTGGGCTTCGCCATCGCCCTGCTGCTGCAGGACACCGCCTGGGCGCATCTGACCCGTTACATCGACTCCCTGCTGCTGATGGTGCTGACCGTCTGCTTCATGCCGGTGCCGCTGGGCATCGTGCGCCGCGCGATGCGCGAGATCTTCCTCATGGCGCCGAGCGAGGTCGACCGCGAGGTGCACGCCGCCATGGCGCCGGTGATGGCCCGCGAGGGGCTGCTCACCTACTACAGCCACGTGGCCAAATCCGGCCGCGGCCACTTCATCGAGATCCATATCGTCACCACCCCTGAATTCGGACAGGGCCAGGGGATCGCAGTGCTCGACGAGATCCGCGAACAGATTAGCGCCGGACTCTCCATACCGCCGGAGAAGCGCTGGTTTACCGTGGCCTTCACCGCCAATGAACGGTGGGCTTAGGCACGGCCCAGCGCAGCAAGAGGACCCTAACCGGCCACGGTGGCCCCGATACGTCCCCGGCGAGGTCCCAGCAAACATGCCAACAGCAGGATCAGACCTGCCACGGTGGCAATCATACCGGCAGCGCTGACCGAGGCCTCAAAACCCAGCCAGCCGGGACCATGACCGGCCAGCAGATAGCCGATCACCGCCGACACCACAGCGAACAGCTGGCTCCAGGCAACCTGGTGGTCGAGCCGATTGGTCATCAGCCGCGCCGCCGCCGCCGGGCAGATGAACATGGCGATGACGATAATCGAGCCGACCGCTTCGAAGGCGGCGATGGCGGCAATCGCCACCAGGGTGACCAGCACCAGGTCAACCAGCGCCGGGCGAGCTGAGACGCTGGCCGCAAACTCTGGGTCGAAGCTGCCCAGTACCAGGTGGCGACGTAGTACCACCAGCATGATGACCACCACCAGACCCACCCAGGCGGCACGGCCCAGCTGGGGTGGCAGATCGGCCAGGGCCACCGGGTCGACCAGCGCGGCAAGACTCGTGCCATCAAACCAGATCAGACTCTCGAGGTTGCCGTAGAGAGCATGCTCCACGTCCAGGTGCACCCCGCTGGCGCCATGCCACTCCAGCAGCAGTACCCCCAGCGCAAACAGGCTGGTGAATACCACTCCCATGGCGGCGCTCGCCTCCACTCGGCCTAGCCGGCGAATCAGCTCGATCATGCCCACCGTGACCAATGCAGAGACGCCGGCACCCAGCATCATCGCCGAGGAAGACAGCACCCCGGTGAGCAAAAAACTGACCACAATGCCGGGCAGCGCCACGTGACTGATCGCGTCGCCGATCAGGCTCTGCCGGCGCAGCACCAGGAAGTTGCCGAGCAGGGCGCAAGTCATGGAGATGATGACTGCCACGGCCATCGGGACCAGGCTGAACATCATGAACTCGCTCATCGCACGACCTCCCGGCGCCCCATCAGTTGGGTCTCCAGCGCCATGATCGCATCCGGCGAAAGCACCTCATGGATGGGAACCAGACCCGCGTGCTCGCGATGAAGCGCATCGTCCGGATAGCGCGACCGATAGACCGACCAGAGCCGCTCCTCATGCTCGGCGTCTTTAGCGGCAATAATACCGGCCTGGGTCGCCACGCCGTCGCGGCGAATGTAGCCCTGGCGGCGCAGTAGGGCCAGAGTCAGGTCGTCAAAAATTGGCTCATCGCGACACAGCGCGAGCAGTCCCTGGCGCAGGTGTATCCGTCGCCGCAGCCGACGGTAGGCCAGCAGCGAGGCCAGCACACCGCGGCGCGGAGAGAACAGAAAGGAGACAAGGAAGAGCACGAAGGCAGAGAGCACGATCAGCGCGCCGGTAGGCAAACCCTCGCGCACGCTGGACAGCGTCACCCCCAGGTAGCCGGCCAGCGCCCCAAGCATCGCGGCCAGTGCCACCATGTGCATGGGTTGATCGGTCCAGAAACGCGCCGCGACTGGGGGGATGATGGTCAGGGCAACGATCAGGATCAGCCCGGTCACCTTGAGTCCGATCACGACCACCGCCATCAGCAGCATCAGCAGCACCAAGTCCAGGCGCCGGGTATTGAGACCCTGGGTGCGGGCAAAATCAGCATCGAAACATAGCAGCAACAGGTCGCGGCGCAGCATCAGCACCGCCGCCAGCAACCCCAGGGCGCAGGCGGCAATCAGCTTGGCCTCGGAGGCGAGCATGCCCGCGGTGGCACCTACCAGGTAACCGGTCAGACCCGACTGCCCGAGCACTGTCATGGACTGAATCACGGTGATCAGCACCACCCCGAAAGCAAAAAACGTAGAGAGCACGGCACCGATGGCGGCGTCCTCTCCCAGCCGGGTGTGATCACTGATCGCCTGAACCGCCCAGAGACCGAGCGCAGCGCTGGCAGCAGCGCCGAGCAGCAGCGCCGGCAGATAGCGGCCATCGCCGGTGGTCAAGCCCACGACAATGAAGGCTAGCGCCAGGCCTGGCAGGGTCGCATGACTGATGGCATCGCTGACCAGAGCGCGTTTGCGCAACAGCACGAAGGTGCCAACCATACCGGCGCCGGCTGCCAGCAGCATCGCTCCCAGGGTCACAACGCCGGTGTTATAGCCCAGGGTGAACGTGAGTGCCTGCCACCAGGTTTCCATCAGCGCCCCCCGGCCGCCAGGGCCGGCTCCACCAGCCGTGCAAGCTGCACCGAGCTGAGTCGCCCACCGTAGGTAGCCTGCAGGTTGGCCTCGGTGAACACCTTTTCGACCGGCCCCGCAGCGATGCGACGCACGTTGAGCAGCAGCAGGTGGTCAAAATAGTCACGTACCGTCGCCAGGTCATGATGCACGCAGAGCAGAGTGCGCCCCTCGTCGCGCAGCGACTTGAGCACTTCGACAATGGCCGTCTCGGTGGCAGCATCGACGCCTGCAAAGGGCTCGTCAAGAATAGTGAGCTCGGCCTCCTGTACCAGCGCCCGAGCCAGAAAGACCCGCTGCTGCTGGCCGCCGGAAAGCTGACCAATCTGACGCTCAGCGAAGGCCTCCATCCCGACTCGGGTCAGAGCCTGCATTGCCCGTCGGCGCTGCTCGCGACCGCCGAACTGCCACCAGCGCAGGTCGCGGAACAGCCCCATGACCACCACGTCGATCACCCTGGCGGGGAAGTCCCAGTCGACGCTGTTGCGTTGAGGCACGTAGGCAACGTGGCGCGTCATCTCGGCATAGGGCCTGCCGAGCACCCGCACGTCACCGGTGAGGCGTCGCGTGATGCCCAGCGCCGCCTTGAGAAAACTCGACTTGCCGGCCCCGTTGGGCCCGATGATGGCGCTCATACTGCCCGGTGGCGTGACAAAATCGACCGAATGCACCACCGGGCGGTGGTCGTAGCTCACGGTCAGGCCGTGAATCGCCAGAGGGCTGGCGATGATGGCCTTGTCGAGCCGGGCATCGGGCATCAGGGAAGCTCCTCGAGGTGGCCGAGCCGGCCCAGGCGCCCGCCCTTGGGCACCTTGCCGCCCAGGGCAATGGCGATCTGACTGACGTTGTGGTCGAACATGCCAATCCAGGTGCCCTCGTAGCTACCTTCGGGCCCCATGGCGTCGGAATAGAGCTCGCCACCGATGCGCACCTCATGATCACGGGCGGCCGCGCCTTCCACCAACGCCCGAACGTTGCGATCCGAAACGGAGGTTTCCACGAACAGCGCGCCGATCTCGCGCTCCACCAACAGGTTCACCATCGACTCGATACGCGCCAGGCCGGCCTCGCTGTCGGTGGAGTAGCCCTGGATGCCGAGCACTTCGAAGCCGTAGGCGTCGCCGAAGTAACCGAAGGCATCGTGGGCGGTGACCAGTACCCTGCTCTCTTCTGGCACGCTTGCCAGTACCTCGCGGGCATAGGTATCGAGCGCCTCGAGCTCCTTCAAATAAGCGTCGGCACGATCGGTGAAGGTGTCGGCGTGGGAGGGAGCCATCTCGGCGAGGGCATCCCGGATGGCCTCCACGGCAAAACGCCAACGGCTCGGATCCATCCACACATGAGGGTCGTACTGGTCGGGATACTCCTCATCGGCGAGACGTGCATCCTCGGGCACCGCCTCGCCCACGGCGATCACCGGTTGGCGCTCACCCAGACGCTCAAAGAAGGACTCGAGCTGCGCCTCCAGATAGAGGCCGTTCCAGAACACCGCATCGGCGCGGGTCATGGCGGTAACGTCGCTGCGGGTCTGGCGATAAAGATGAGGATCGACGCCGGGTCCCATCAGCCCGCGCACATCCACCTGCTCGCCGCCCACCTCGCGCAGCACGTCGGCTACCATGCTGGTGGTGGCCACCAGTTGCAGACGCTCGCTGGCGCTGGCGCTGGCGGAGGATCCCATGACCAGGGAACTCACCAGCAGCAAAGGCAGGCTGGCAAGGGCGGGAATGAGTCGATACAGTCGTGACACGGTAAGCTCCTTGCTGATCGTGTAGGGAGCCAATGCGGGTAACGCAGCACGGCCATATGGTGAGTACTAGGGTACCGCGATTTACACAGGATGCTAATCGAGCGCGGCTAGATGTCCCATAGGCTGGCTGCATGCAGTATCGCACGGGGCGAACACTGCCGAATCACTTATCCCACGTCCTGTCTTCTATCCGACGTCCTGGCTTCACACAGCAGGCCCGGGGCCTCTCGCCTCATCCACGCTGCGCTTCGACCCATCGGGTCAGGGCGATCCAGCCCGCGGTGGCCAGCACCAGCGCCATCCCGATGCCCAGCACCTGGGGATAGTCATAGACCTGCCAGGCCTCCAGCAGGTAGCGGAAGACCCCGAAGATCACCACGATATGGAAGACGAAGGCCTTGAGGGCGTCGCCACCGATCAGGGTCAGCGGCCTTAGCCAGCGCGCCGCCGCCGCGCCGCCTTGCAGACAGAGTGCCAGGATGATCAAGGCCCCGCCCAGGCTGAACATCATGAAAGCGAGCTCCGGAGGATGTTTTCCAACGTTGCGCGACACCGCGATCAGGGCGTCGTGTACCGAGGCCCCCTCCGCCGCCAGGGCCAGGGCGAAGAAGGTAAGCAGCAGCACGCCGCCGGCGCCGGCGATGGCCAGCAGCAGCCTCCGCCGACTCGCCGGTTCCCAGTAGCCGCGCAGCAGCGCTTCGCCGACCAGCAACCCCAGCAGCACCAGCGGTAGCCGGGAGAGCTGGCCCCAGGTGTAGTGGTCGGCGTCTTCCACCAGGATCGCCTTGAGCGGCTCGATGCCCCAGAAGGTGAGGTGCCGCTCCATCCATCCCGCGGCAACGGCGATGGTCACCGGCAGCAGCAGCCGCGACCACAGCAGCAGCCGCGACCACAGCGGCAGACGCCGCCACAGCGGCAATACCCAGGGCAGCCAGAGCAAGGCGATGGCGTAAAAGCCAAGGATCTCGACCCAGATCGGGAAGCGCTGGTATAGCAGGGTGTCGAGGATATCCGCCGGCGCATAGAGCGGCAGCATCTCCACCACCGTGAGCACCTTGTACCAGAACAGCACCTCCAACCCGCGCAGCATCAGCGTGAGCCGACGCCGTGGCCAGCCCGGCTCGCCGACTCGGGGCAGGAAGGCCACGGCCAGCGCGATGCCGAATACCAGGATAAACAGCGAGGAAGAAAACTTGGTGAGCAGGTGAAGAGGCACCATTCCCCAGTCGGGCACCTGGCGAATGCCTATCAGCCCGCTCACCGCATGGCTAAGGATCATCAGCGCGATAGCAATGCCGCGGGCCAGGTCAATGGCGTCGATACGCCCCTCGGCTCGCGGCAGCTGCGCGCGCTCGACGAGTCGGTAGCGGATTGCCCTGCCTTGCATCTCCAGGCCTCCCAAAAGCCGGCTCGCGGGGCTAATCTCGGTTGTCCAGCACGTCGACGCTGTCGAGCGTAAGGCGGCGCCCCTCTTCCCGGGAGAAAGCGAACTGGCCTTCCACCCGCACCCTCTCACCCAGGTACGGGGCAATCGTCTCGTGGGGGAAGAGCTCGACTCGATTGAGGTCTTTGTCCTCGATCCAGTAGTGCCGCGGATCGTCAAAATGGCGCACCACGCCTTCGGTGGCCACGCGACTGCCATCGTGGGACTCGGCATTTCCAGCCAGCACCGCCAGCGTCACCTCGCTGGTGCGCGGGTCGCCACCGCAGCCCGCCAGGGCAAAAGCCAGCATTGCAGCCGCTGTGCTTTGTCTGAATGTCATGTGCCACCCTCCGCCGGCGCCCGTTTGATCCGTTGCCTGTCCGTAAAGTGTATCGACTTCCCTGCTATGTGCATCCGTCTTACGGGGCCACCCGTTGATTCCTTCTTTTTTCTGACGCGATAACGACTGCGCTATGGTGGCGACATAACGACCATCGACTCGCCCGCCAGGAGATCCCATGCCGCGCCGCCGCTTTCGCCCCCTCGTCGCTCCTCTGCTCATCCTGGCTGTGACCGGCTTGCCCGCCATCTCCCAGGCCAACGACTGTCCCGCCCCCGGCCAGTGGCAGCGCGAGGGTAAGGTCGTGGGCAACGCCGCGCTGATGGCCGAACTGGCCGACCGCCGCGTGGTGCTGCTCGGCGAGCTCCATGAGCGCCTGGCCCACCATCGCTGGCAGTTGCACACCCTGGCCGGCCTTCACGCGCACCAGCCAGACATGGCGATCGGCCTGGAGATGCTGCCTCGGGAGGCACAGCCGGCGCTGGACGCCTGGGTGGCCGGCGAGCTCAACGAGGCCGACTTCCTGGCCGAAAGCGACTGGCTGGGCGCCTGGGGCTACGATCCCGACGCCTACCTGCCGATCCTGCACTTCGCGCGCATGCAGCGAATTCCGCTTATGGCCATCAACGTCACTCCAGCGCTGCGACAGCGGCTCGCCGCCGAGGGCTGGGGGGCAGTCCCCGCGGTGGAGCGCCACGGCATCACCCCGCCGGCGCCGGCCTCGATGAGCTATCGCGAGACGCTGGCTGCGATCTATGCCAATCACCCCAGCGAGGGCGAGTACGAGGCGGGTTTAGAGCGCTTCATCGACGCCCAGCTGGTATGGGACCGCGCCATGGCACAGGGCCTGGCGGAGGCCACTGAAGAAGCAGCGCTGGTGGTGGGACTGATGGGCCAGGGACACGTCAGCTACGGGCACGGTGTGACCCATCAGCTCGCCGACCTGGGCATCGATACGGCTGCCGGCCTGATGGCCTGGGACCGCGATCCCGACTGCATCCCGCCGGCGGGTCTGGCCGATGCGCTCTTTACCCTGGGCGACGAGGCCGGCTTCGAGCCGCCCGAGCCCCAGCGCCTGGGCATCCTGATTGCCGCTCACGAAGACGGAGTGCGGGTAAACGGGGTGAGTGAGCAGAGCCTGGCCGAGGCACTGGGCCTCGTCGAAGGCGACCTGATTGTCGAGGCCGCTGGTCGGCCCGTGCGCAACCCCGGCGAGCTGACCGACCTGATACGACGCCAAACCCCGGGCACCCTGCTGCCCCTCGCCGTGTTACGCAACGGTGCCACCGAGGAGCTGCTGGCCCGCTTCCCGCTGCGCGACGAGGCCCGCTGAACGCCATGGCGATGCTGCGACTACCTCATGGCTGGGCGTCTCTGCCCTGGGCCCTGCTTGCCGCGCTGCTGGTCGGCCCTGCCTGGGGGGAAGCATCAGGCGCCGAGCGCCATCTGACGTTGCACCTAGACCCCGCCGAGCGAAGCCTTGCCGGCGAACTGGTACAGCCGCTGCCCGAGGGCGGGCGCTTCACCCTGCTTGAGGGGCTGGCAATCAGCGACGCCCGCTGCGGCGGGCAGGCGCTGACGCTCGACCGGGACCCTGAGGGGCGATGGTTGGTGCCGGCCTGTCCGGCGCAGACAATCACCCTGCGCTGGCAGGGCAGGCTCGAATCACCGGAACGCGGGGCACGCCACGCCATCGCCGAGGCCGGTACCTTCCTGCCCACCCGCGGCGGCTGGTACCCCCATCTGGTGGAAGGCGCCGGTCCACTGTGGCTGGCGGTGCACACCCCGGCAGGCCAGCGGGCGGTGGGCAGCGGCTCCCTGATCGCGGAGACGCCCGCAGAAAGCACCGAGCAGACCACCGAGCCGACCACCGAGGCGAAGGATAGATCGGCCAGCCGGTTGACCCGCTTTTACCACCCTCGAACCCGCGAGGTGGAGATCGCCGCCGGCCCCTGGGCGCTGCGAGAGCGCGACGTGGACGGCGTGCGGCTCAGGGTGCTCTTTCCCGGGGGGCTCGACGCCGCCTTCGGCGAGATTTACCTGGAGCGGGCGGCGCAGCATCTGTCCGCCTTCCAGGCCAGGCTGGGGCGTTTCCCCTTCGAGAGTTTCAGCATCGTCGCCTCTCCGTCGCCGGTGGGGCTGGCCTTTCCCGGTTTCACCCTGCTTGGTGAACGCGTGATTCCCCTGCCCTTTATCCCGGACACGTCCCTGCCCCACGAGATCATGCACGCCTGGTGGGGTGCCGGGGTCCAGGTCGACTACCCGAGCGGTAACTGGGCGGAGGCGCTGACCACCTACCTGGCCGACCACGCCGTGGCCGAGACCCGCGACGAGGATGCCGATCTGCGACGCGGCTGGCTGCTCGACCTGGCCTCACTGCCCGCGTCGCGCGAACCGACCCTGCGCGATTTCCGCGGCGGCCCCGACCCGGCCGGCCGCCTGATCGGCTATCAGCATGGCGCTCTGGTCTTCCATATGCTTCGCCAGCGAATGGGCGACGCTTCCTTCGACGCCGCCCTGGGCGACTTCGCCAAGCGCTGGATGCACCGCACCGCTGACTGGCAGGCACTCGAGGCCGCCTTCAGCGACGCGGCCGGCGAAGACCTCTCCCAATTCTTCAGCGCCTGGCGCGACCGCCCCGGACGCCCCTACCTCGTCCTCGACGAGGTCCGGTTCGCGCCTGGCCCAGGCGGTGGCTGGCTGCACGGCGTGCTGATCCAGCGCGGCGAGCACGCCCCCTGGCCCCTGGACGTGCCTCTTGTGGTGGAAACGGAAGACGGACCGGTAACGCGGGTCCAGCGAATGGACAGCCGGCGTCAGCCCTTCGCCCTGCCGCTGTCGGGAAAACCGCTGGCACTGGAGGTGGATCCCGACGCCCATCTGCTGCGCCACCCTGGTGGGCTGCCCAGCCTCTTTCGCCGACTGCTCCTCGACCCGAAGACGCATCTCGTGACCCTGACGCCGAGCCGCACAAAGGCGCTGGAAGAGCTGGCGGGAAGGGCCCTGGGTCGCCCGCTGGGGGCACTTCCCGCCGGTGCCAGATGGCAGGACGACACTCCCCATCTGGTGATCGGCAGCACCGAAGAGGTCATCGAATGGCGGCAGAACCAGGGCCTCGCCGCCCCGCCATCGCCCCGGGAAGCGCTGGAGCGGGAAGGCCGGGCGCGATTCTGGATGCACCCCGCAGCGCCCACTGGCCTCCTCAGCGGCGACGACTCCGAAGCGCTGGCGATGCTCGCCTCGCGGCTGCGCCACCACGGCCAGCGCAGCCATCTGGTGCTGGGCGGGGATGGCGAGACCCGTGACGCAGGCATCTGGCCAGTGGCGTCGAATCCGCTGCGCATCGAGTTCACCGACTAAGCAGCGGGATGCTGGCCGACGCTGGGTGAGGGGCGCCGGGAACAAGCCGATGGGAAGCTCCTGCACCGGGGATGGCCAGTCTTCGCCCGGGCAGGCATCATGGGCGCCGTTCCCTTCACCATTCTGTTCGAGGTCAACCAACACGATGCGAATTCTTATCCGCTACTTTTTCCGTGGTCTGCGACTGGTGCTGGCGCCGGTGGTACTGATCGCCGAGAAGCTCTCCACGCCCCAGTCCGTCGAGCGCAGCGCCGAGGAACAGGCCGAGGTCGACGACGCCTGCAAGAACCTCGCCCTCTACCAGTTCCGTACCTGTCCCTTTTGCGTCAAGGTGCGCAAGGAGATCGCCCGGCTGGGCCTGTCCATTGAGGTCCGCGACGCCCAGCTCCATCCGGAGCACCGCCAGGCGCTGGCCGAGGGCGGCGGCCGAGTCAAGGTGCCCTGCCTGCGTATCGCCCACGACGACGGCGGCGTGGAGTGGCTTTACGAATCCGACGCCATCAACGCCTGGCTGCACAAGCGCTTCGGCGCCCAGGCTCAGGAGAATGCTCAGTAACACTCTCCACGCTGGCCAGCAGGCGGTCGGCCAGCGCCCTCGCCAGGGGCTCATCGAGAAACGGCAGCGTCAGTCGGCCATTGGCCACCTGGAGTTGCAGGGTGGCGACTCCTCGGCGGCGCTGGAGCCAGCTCTGGCAGAGGCGCAATGAAATCACATGCGACAGGGGAAAGACGCTGGTGCGCTGACCCCACAGTCCCTGTCGCACATGGAGGGTCTCCCCCTGCTGTGCCCAGCCCAACGCTTGCCAGCGCAGCTGAGCCGCTCCTGCCACCAACCCCGCCAGGCCAGCCGCCACCAGTCCCCAGGCCCAGGGAGACAGCAGCATCGGCCCCGCCAGCCAGACCAGCAGCGCCACCCCCGTGCTCAGCCCGAGCAGGGAGCGCAGCCAGAGCACTCGCCGGTAGATGCGACTCACCCGATTCAATGGCGGCAGCGTGCCAGATCCTGGCCACAGGCTCTCGATCAGCGCCTCGCCCTCGGCCAGGGTCACCCCCGGCACCAGGAACCGCCGCGACTCGGCGGCGGCACCGCCCAGTGCCCCGAACTGGTGACAGACCAGATACCCCCGCCCCAGCACGCGGCCCAGGCCGGTTTGACCCCACTCGACGACCTGCAGGCGCGATAGCGACAGAACCTGCTCGTGGCGATGAAAGAGGCCGCTGACCTGAACCTGCCGCTCGCCCTCGTCGCGCAGCACATAGCCGTGGAAGCGCCACCAGGCCGCCAGCACGGACAACGCTGTCAACACCAGCACCACGACACCCATGCCAAGGCCCACGGCCACCAGCGGCGAGTCGGGTAGCCAGGCGAGCAGGTCAAGCTGCGGCAGCCGATGATGCAGCCAGCCTTCGAGGGGCTGCAGCAGCGGCGAGAGCATGGCGGCGATCACATAGATCGAACGGCTGGTCAGGCCATGCAGCACCAACCCCCGGGGCGTAAGGGCATAGCGCACTCGCGACCCGGGCTGAGACGGCGCGTCGGGCTCCCCGGCGGGCTCCTCGGACGGCACGTCCGTGTCGTCCGCACCCTGAAGGGTTTCCCCGAGGGCATCCGCCAGCTCGCGGCGGATGCCCGGCAGCGCGATGCGCGAGGCTTCGCCGGCCAGCGTCTCGACCTGCCACTGCACCACGTCGAAGGGGCGCAAATAAAGCGGCTGGTGCACGGCAATATGCTGAACATGGCGAGCCGACACCTTGAACTCGCGATGTTCGAAGAGCCCCTTCTGGATAACCAGCACGTCCCCGTCGAGTCGAAAGCGGAAGCGTCGATAATAGAGCAGGCTCAGCAGTCCCCCCAGCAGCAACAGCAGCGCGGCAACCCCACCAACTTCACGCCATCCGACGCCCTCGACCAGCGCAAGCCCGGCCCCCGCCCCGAGCAGCAGCGGCAGATGCTGGCGCACCAGGGAGAGGCTGGCCGTGACCAGCATCAGGCCCACCGCCCAGGGAGAGAGCCGCTGCCAGTCGGCCAGCGCGAGCCGGCCGGGCGCTGACGACGCGTCCTTCTGGCTCACAGTGTCTCCTCTCCCCGGGGCGGCGCCGTTGGCACACCCCCTAGACGTGCCAGCAGATGCTGCTTGACCGCCTCGGCACGCTGCGCCGGCAGCCCTTCCAGCACGAGGTCAGCGCCGCGCCCACCGGCGGTGAAGCAGGCCAGCCGCACCAGCCCGAAGGCGCGTTCCACGGGGTTGCTGAGGGTCTCCACGTGCTGCAGGCGCACCAGGGGAAGCACCTGGGTGCGGCGAACCAGCAGGCCACGGCGATAGATCAAATCATGCTCGCGCAGCCCGTAGGCCCGGCGGCGCGCCTCGACCCACCCCAGCGCCACGGCGATGAGGCCCAGCCCGCCCGTCGCGGCGGCAAGCCAGGGCTGCCAGTGGGCCAGGGCCTCGTCGCGAACCGGGAGGTGCAACACCACCGCTGTCACCACCAGCCAGCGCGCCCACTGCAGGATGGCCTGACAGGGCGCCAGGCGCGGCGATACCGATATCATTGGCACCGAGGCGAGGGTCGGCAACGCCTCCGGATCAATGACCTGATTGCGGAACTCCATGGTCGGATTCTCCCCTGCCTGCCGTTCGCCGGCCGTCTAGTGTCATGGGGTGCCCCGAGTCATCCGACAGTGGTTCATGCAACCAGCAGGCGACGCTGTGGCCGGGGCGCGGAGTGAAGTCCGGAGGCAATTCCCGGTCGCAGAGTCCTTCCATGGCCCGGGAACAGCGCGGGTGGAAGCGGCAGCCGGCGGGCGGGTCGATCAGGCTCGGCGGCTCGCCGCCTGGCACCTCGCGCAGGCGGGTGGCATTGGCAGCATCCGGGTCGGAAAGCGCGGCCAGCAGCGCCCGGGTGTAGGGATGCTGGGGCGCATCGAGGAGGTCCTCCACCGGGGCGCTCTCCACCACCTTTCCGGCATATAGCACGAAGATGCGCTCGGCGTAATGACGCACCGTGGCCAGATCGTGGGTAACGAAGGCCAGTGTCAGCCCCCGCCGGTGCTGGATGTTGCGCAGCAGCTCGAGGATCTCCACCCGCACCGAGGCATCGAGCATCGACACCGGCTCGTCGGCGATCACCAGCGCCGGTTCGAGAATCAACGCCCGGGCGATCACCACTCGCTGCTGCTGGCCGCCGCTGAGCATGTGGGGAAACTTGCCCAGAACCTCTTCCACCGGGGTCAGCCGCACCTCCTCCAGGGCCGCGCGAATGCGCCGCTCGCGCTCGGCGCGATCCTTGACACCGTGCACCTTGAGCGGCTCGGCCAGGATCCGGCGCACGTCCAGGAAGGGCGGCAGCGCACCGAAGGGGTCCTGCTGCACGTAGCCCACCCGAGCCCGGTAGGCCTTGAGCGCAGCGCCCTTCAGGCCGGCAAGCGACACGCCTTCGAAACGCACCTCGCCCAGGGTCGGGCGATGCAGGCCCAGCAGGGTGCGCACCAGAGAGCTCTTGCCGCAGCCGCTCTCGCCGACAAACGCCACCGCCTCGCCGCGGGCCAGGGTAAAACTCACGTCATCCACGGCGCGCACCGCTCCCACCCTCAGGAAGCCCCACTGGCGCAGTTCGAACCAGGTGTGCAGGCCATTGGCCTCCACCAGCGGCGTATCAGCCATGTCCACCTCCCCCGTTCGGCTCATACCGCCAGCAGCGCACCCGATGGCGGCTTTCGCCTGCCCCCTCGCCTATCCCGAGGGCGAAGGCCGGCGGCGACTCGCCGCAGCGGGCGAAGCGCTCGGGACAGCGCGCGGCGAAACGACAGCCCGTGGGCGGATCGAGCAGGCTCGGCGGCTGGCCGAGAATGGCCCGGGGCCGCTCACGCTCATGGAGCCGCGGCACGCTCTTCATCAGCAGGCGTGAATAGGGATGGGCCGGCTCGCCGAAGAAGCGCGCCGCGCTGCAGGCCTCCACCAGCTCGCCGGCATACATCAGCGCCACCCGGTCGGCCAGCTCGCTGGAGGTGGCCACGTCGTGGGTGATCAGGATAAAGCTGGTGCCGAGGTCGCGTTTCAGCTCTTTCAGGACGTTCATGATCGCCGCCTGGGTCAGCACGTCCAGCGCCGAGGTGGGCTCGTCCAGGATCACCAGCTCCGGCTCCGCCACCAGCGCCATGGCCAGTACCGCCCGCTGGCGCATGCCGCCGGAGAGCTCGAAGGGGTAGCGGGCCATGAAGTCCAGCGGCAGCCCCACTCGCTGGAACACCTCGGCCGCGCGCTCGAGCGCTCGGCGCCTGGGCCAGCGCTTCAGTTCGCGCAGCGGCTCGGCGACCTGCTCGCCCACCTTGACCACCGGGTTCAAGGCGTTCATGGAGGCCTGCATCACCAGCGCCATGCGCGACCACTGCACCTCGCGGCGAAAGCGTTCGTCGGAGAGCTCGCTGATTGGGGTATCGCCCAGGCTGACTCGACCGCCGTGGTGGGCCAGGTTGCGCGGCAGCAGCCGCATCAGCGCCCGAGCCAGCGAGCTCTTGCCGCAGCCCGACTCGCCGAGGATCACCAGCGCCTCCCCGCGCTTCACGTCGAAGCTCACCCCATCCACGGCGCGCACCGCGCCGCCGCGGGTGCGGTAATGGAGCGCCAGATCCTCGACTTTGAGCAGGGTGTCCGCCATCACAGACTCCTCAGTCGCGGATTGAAGACCCGGTCCAGGGCAAAGCCGAGCATGGCGAAGCCCAGGCCGGTGAGCATCAGCAGGATCGCCGGGGCTACTACCCAGTAGACGTAGCCGTTATAGAGCGCGCTCTGGGACTGGGCGTCGTTGAGCACCTTGCCCCAGGTGGGCAGCTCGGGGTCCCCGAGCCCCAGCACCGCCAGCGACGCCTCCAGAAAGACAAAGGTGGGGATCAGGGTCACGAAGGTGGGAATCAGCACCGGCAGGATGCGCGGCAGCATGTAGCGCCAGACGATGCGCAGGTCCGAAGCCCCGTAGGCGAGCGCCGCCTCGATGTAGGGCGCCTCGCGGATCGGCATCAGCATGGCGCGGTAGGTCTTGATGCCGGCGCTGAAGATACCCAGCAGCACCACCACGCCGAGCATCAGCCAGATGCTGGTGGAGTAGAGGGTGCCCACCATCACCAGTATCGGCAGCACCGGCAGGATCATATTGACCTCGGTGAGGCGCTGGATCACCGCGTCCACCCAGCCGCGGTACCAGACCCCGACGGCGGCGATCACCAGGGTGGTGAGGGTGGTGCCCACGGCGGCGATCAGCCCGAAGGCCAGCGCCACCGGCGTGCCCCAGAGCAGCGCCAGGCTGAGATCGCGGCGCTGATGGTCGGTGCCGGCGACACCATGGACCCGCCCGTAGAGCACCAGTTCGGCCTCGAGGCCGGCCTGCTCGTCGAACAGTACGGCGTCGAGAAGCAGCCGATAGGTTCCCTCCAGCACCTCGGGCGCGGCCGGCGTGGCGGCCTGCTCGCCTTGGCCGTTGTGGTCGGCCAGCAGGCCGATATGGGGCGCCAGCCCGCCCAGTCGCCGCTCCAGGCCGCGGTCTTGGGAAAGCGAGATCCGCTCCTGAGGGCCGATGCGGTAGCCGCCCAGGGCGATCTCGCGTCCGCCCGGTGCCTGCCACAGCAGCCTGACAAAGGGCGTGCGGGCATGCCCCTCAGCGGTCAGGAAGAGGTTGATCTCGCTGGGGAAGCCACCGTAGGCGTAGTCAAATTCCAGCGGGATCCGCAGCCGCCGTCCGCCCGGGAAAGGGGCCTCCTCGATCTCGGCATCGCGGCTGGCCACCACCAGGGTGCGGGCAGCATTGCCACCGCTCAGGCGATCGACCCAGGCCGGGGACGCGTTGACCGGGTAACGCTGCCACATCTCGCCACCCCGCCAGCGCTCAAGGGCCTCGCCGTAGGGAATCGCCACCAGGGTGGTGATGGCCACGCCGCTGAGCAGCAGGATGATCATCATCCCCACCAGGGCCGAGGGGTAGCGGGCCAGCTCACGCCAGGCCCTGGGCTCCGTCACGGCACTCATCGGCGACCTCCCTGGATCCGCACCCGCGGGTCGAGCAGCGCATAGAGGATATCCAGCGCAAACACGGTCGCCGCCAGCAGGTAGGCGAAGATCACCACCCCACCGATGATCACCGGGGTATCACGGTGGCCGATGGCCTGGAAAAGCAGCGAGCCGAGACCCGGCCAGTTGAACACCTGCTCGAGGATGATCGCCCCGCTCCACAGGCCGATCAGCATCAGCAGAAAGCTGGTGATGATCGGCGACAGCGCCGGGCGCAGGATGTAGCGCCGCTCGATGCGGTGGGACGGCAGCCCCTTGGCGCGCGCCATCTCCACATAGTCCTCGCTGGAGTGAATCAGGAAGAAGGTCCGCCAGGAGTAGATGGAGACGAAGATCGAGGAGAAGAACATGGCCGCCACCGGCAGCAGCATGTGACGGATGAGGCTGGCGGCATACGCCAGACGGTTCTCCGGAGGCGGCGCGGTGACCATGCCCCCGGCAGGAAGCAGCGGGAAGAGGAAGGCCAGCAGCAGGATCAAGAAGATGCCATAGAACCAGCCCGGCGCGGCGGAACTCGGCGCCAGGGCAATCATCGTGCGGTCCAGGGCGCTGCCGTAATGCCGCGACAGGCGCAGGGCGGCGAACACCGCGGTGAAGAACACCAGCAGGTTGGCGGTGCCAAACAGCAGCAGGGTCGCCGGGAGACGCTCGGTGATGATGTCGCGCACCTCCCGGGAGCCGCGATCGCTGTGCATCTGCTCGGCGCGGCCCAGGTCGAGGCTCATGGCACGCTGCAGGTAGTCGAGGCTGCGCAGCACGAAGGGCTGGTCGAGGCGCAGCCGTTCCACCTCCAGGGCCACCTGGCTCGCCACCAGGGCGTTGCGCTCCTCGCCGGGCATGTCGAAGAAGGCCGGGTCGGCACGCACCGTCTCGACCACCTCGCTTCTGATCTGCACCAGGCGCAGCTCGTCCACCTGCCCCCCCATGTTGGCCACCACGATGGTCAGGTAGACCCCGACCAGCACCGTGGCCAGCAGCGCCACCAGGCGCCTGATGGCGAAGAACAGCAGGTGGCGCAGGTCGCGCAGTCGAGCACGACGCAGCGACGGGCGCGATTCTGTCAAGATCTCCGGGGTCATCGGGGGTCCTCCTCGTTGCCCGGCACGGTGGCAAACACATGGGAGGCGAAGGCCGGCAAGGCGACCCATTTGCTGGTCACCGCCAGCTCCAGGCTGTTGGCGCCACTGCCCAGGGCCGCCAGGGTCTCGGCGTCCAGCAGCACCCGCCACTCGCCGTCGCCCAGCGACGAGGCATCGCCGCGCTGTGCCAGCGCCCCCTGCCCGTCGAACAGCAGATAGTTCACCTCATGGATCGCCTCCTCCGGATAGGGCTCGCCCTCGACGGTAACGCTGAGGCGAAACGCTGCGGCCTCGCGCCCCTCGGCGCCTCCCGCGGCCAGGGCGCCCGCGCCGGGATCATCGCCTGCCGCGACCACCAGGGGGCCATCCAGTACCAGCTCCGGGATGGGCGCCGTGCTCAGACCAAGCCAGCGGTCCGCCGGGTCGCGGAAGCCCTCGAAGCGGCGCAGCACCACGCTGCCCTCCACGGGATGCACCGAGTGCAGCCGGTAGGGGCCGCTGCCCACCCAGAAGTGGCCGAAGGCTTCGTGCCAGGCGGCCAGGGCCTCGAAGCGCCGCTCGCGCTCCCCCGGCGTCAGCCACTCGCCCAGGGCCAGCTGGTAGGGCAGCTCGCTTGTCGCCCTGGCCTGCTCCAGCAGCCGCGCCAGCGCCGGCAGGCTGGGGCCGGCCACCAGGCTCAGCCAGTCCACCCGCTGGCGGTCGGCCTTGTTGGAGGAGAACGCCAGCTCGCCACGGCGCTCGCCGAGAATGCCCAGCATCAGCACGTGCCACGGCAGCGGGCTCGGCGCCCGGGCGGCGACGATACTCTCGGCGTCGGGGAAGATCTGGTCGCTGTAGATCTCGATCACCAGGGGGTCAATGGAGACGATCCGCCAGCCGCGGAAGTGGCTTCGAAAGGCCTCGAAGGTGGCCAGGTGGGCGGGGTCGAAGAGCGGGCTCGCTTCGCTTGCGCGCTCGAAGTCGAGAATCCAGGGGAGCACGATGTCGGCGGGCGAGAGCGTCGAGCCATCGTGCCACTGACGCTCGAAAAGATCCGCATCGTAGTGAACCCGCACCCGGGTTCGCGCCTCGAGCCCTTCGGGATGAGCCTCACCCACGGTAATGAAGCGCCCCTGCTGGGCGTCCCAGTCGACCCAGGCTGCATCGGGCACCGCGATGCGCGCCTCGCGGGTCACCTTCAGCCACTCCAGGGTGTGCTCCACCGGGACGCCCTGCTCCACCGCCACCTCGGCGCGGGTGATGCGCTGCGGATGATAGAGCCCGGTGTAGGGGTCGGGCAGCACCACCGGATCCTGGGTGGCGCGGGTGATCATGCGGTCGAAGGCCCAGTTGCTGCCGGCCACCGGGTTCCAGGGCTCGCCCAACAGGCCAGGCAACCCCACCACCATGCGCCCGCCGAGACGGTCGGTGTAGCGCAGGGTGTAGGGCCATAGCGCCGAGCCGGAGACCCCGCCGGCGAGGTCCGCGGCCACTTCGACGTTGGCGGCCCGCGCCGAGGCGTTGAGCTGATCCACCAGCCACACCCTTGAGGCGTCTTCCAGGGCAAGTTCGAGGGCCTGAGCCATCATTTCCTGGCGCTCCTCCCAGTCCCGGTAGTCGCGCCGCGACAGCCGCTCGGCGAGCGCATCGAACTCGGGCGTCGGTCGGTAGGCCTGCCACAGCGGCTCGGCACGCCCGCGGGGCGTGTAGTAGAAGCTGAAGTTATCGGCCTGGTCGCGCTGGATCACGATCGAAATCCAGGCGCCGGTGTAGAGATGCCAGTGGCCCGCGGCAGGGTCCGTGGCGATCCACAATCGCGAGGCCTCCTCGGCGGTGCGGTAACGTCGCTCCACCTCGAAGCCTTCATCATGAAGCAGGTTGGCCAGGTAATCTCCCACCCGGCGGCGCTCGTCCTCGGTGCGGATCAGCAAACGCAGGCGCACCGGTTCACCGCGCCAGGTCCAGCGCCCCTCCTCACGACTCGCGCCGAGTTCGTGCATGCCGTCGTCGATCGCCGCGCGGGCACGAACTGGGTCGTGGGCGTAGCGCAGCTCCAGCTCTCGAGCCACCACGGCGAGGCGCGCATAGTCGGGAAAGGCGGTGGAGAGTGGCAGGGTGCGAGGCACGGCCAGGCCTCCGTAGAGCTCCTCGGCCACATGGCGACGGTCGATCAACCAGTTGAGCGCCTCACGGATCTTCGGCAAGGCAAAGGGGTTGAGGTTGCCGTCAGCGAGTTCCGGCCCGGCCGGATTGAGGGTCAGCTCGCTCGAGGTGCCGTAGGCCAAATCAACGTCGGCGTAGACGGAGTCGCGCAGCCGGTTGACCACCGTGGGGCTGGAGATGCCCTGGCTGAAGAGCTGGTGGCTGCCGGACTCGATCAGGCCGGTGACGCGACCCAGGTCGGTCTCACGCAGGAAGACGATCTCGTCAAGCAGAGCCCCGCCGCGTTGGGCCAGGGCCTCACGTTCGACGTTCAACAGCGGCGATTCGCGGGTCGCGCGTTCACGCATTGGCCCATCCTTCAATGGCCACAGCGCCACGGTCACGGCGGCGACCAGCACCAACGCGCTGATGCCCAGTCCTACGCCTCTCATGGTGTCATCTCGGCTTCCGACAAGGCTCAAGGCCTCCTACTGTGACCGAGCCCTGCCGCTGAAGGACAGGCGCGGCGGGTGCAGGATTTCAACGCTGCCCCACCGAGTCGAGGGTCGGCAATAGTGGACCCGACCGCCATGGAGGCCTACACCTTGATACATGACTACCGATCCGACACTCCCCGGTCGCGGCCCCCTGCCGGTGCTTCGTTTTCTCGGGCTGGTGCTGCTGGGCGCGGCGATCGGCGGGGTAGCCGCGATGGTGGCGGCCGGCTTTGTCCGTGGCGTGCTGTGGCTCAACGAGATCCTGCTGATCTCTCCACGCAGCAGGATGATGCTTCCCCATCACGAACTGCTGGTGCTGACCACGATCGCCGTGCCAACCCTGGGCGGTCTGATCGTCGGCCATCTGCACCGCCGGATTCCCGAACGCCGCCCCCACACCCCCGCCGATGCCATCGCCGCCGTGCAGACCCGGCGCGGCCGGCTGCCGGCCCGAGCCGGAGGGATCACCGCGCTGAGCGCCCTGATCTCGCTGGGCGCCGGGGCTTCGGTAGGCCAGTATGGCCCGCTGGTTCACCTGGGGGCCACCCTGGGTTCGCTGGGCGCGCGGCTGATGCGGCTGGGCCGCTCGGAGGACAATATCACCATCGCCTGCGGCGTTGCCGCGGCCATTGCTACCGCCTTCAATGCCCCGCTGGCGGGCATTATCTTCGCCCATGAGGTAATACTGCGCCATTACGCGCTGCGTGCCTTCGCGCCCATCGCGGCCGCCGCCCTCGTCGGCCATGTGATCGCCACTCAGGTACTGGCTCAGGGTGCGCTCTTCCACGTCGCCGACACCGCGGTGCCAAGGGCCTGGGAGTTCGGTCTCTTCGTCGCCATCGGCGGGCTCGGCGCTCTGGTCGCCGGCGCCTATATTCACGCCATCCTGGGTGTCGGCCGCCTGGCCGATCGCCTGCCCCTGCGCCCGGAGCTGCGCCCCGCCCTGGCAGGCGCCATGCTCGGCATCCTGGCACTCTGGGTGCCTGATATCCTGGGCATGGGCCAGGAGACCCTGCGCTTCGCCACCATCGCCGGCGCCTTCGACGGCGGCGAACTGCTGCTGGTGCTGATCCTCAAGTTGGCAGCCACCGCCCTCTGCCTGGGCATGGGCTTCAGCGGTGGCGTGTTGAGCCCTGCCCTGGTGATCGGCACCCTCTTCGGGGCGCTCTGCGGTACCCTGGTGGCCAGCATCAGCGGCGCCCCCCAGGATACCTTCATCTTCTATGCGGTCTGCGGCATGGTGGCAGTTACTGCCCCGGTGATCGGCGCACCCCTGACCAGCCTGCTGATCGTCTTCGAGCTGACCGGCAACTACACCCTGACCACCGCTGCCCTGGCCAGCGTGACCCTGGCCAGCCCCATCGCCGCCCAGCTGTTCGGCCGTTCGCTATTCGATATTCAGCTGCATGGCCGTGGCCTGGATCTCTCTTCGGGGCGCGGTCGGGCCCTGCTGATGGATACGCCGGTGATCGACTACATGACCCAGGACTGCGTTACCCTCGCCCCCGATGCCCCTCTGGACGAGGCCATCACCACTCTGGCCCGGGAGCGCCACAGCGAGGCCTATCTGGTGGACAGACGGGGGCGCTATCACGGCTGCGTGACGCTGGCCGAATTGGAAGCGGCCCGAGAGGAGGCAGATTCGCGGCGGCGGACCAGCGCCTGCGTCGATACGCATCGCCCCGCTCTGTGCCCCGGCTCCACCCTCTGGGAAGCCATGGCAATGCTCGAGGAAGTGACCGGCGAGGCCCTGGCGGTAGTGGACGAGGGTGTCTTCCGGGGCGTGGTTTACGAGGTGCATATCGCTCACGCCTACCTCAACCAGAGCGACGCCCTGCGTCGGGAGGAGCACGGCCATGGCTAGGGGCCTGATTGCCGCCCTGCTGCTGGGACTGACCGCTTGGGGAACGGTTGCCCTCGCCGACCCGCTGCGAGTGCTCAGCTGGGGAGGCGCCTATGAACGCGCCCAGCGCGACGCCTTGTTTATCCCCTTCACCGAGCAGACTGGCCTGGGGGTAGAAGTCCATCAATACGACGGCGGCCTCGAGGAGCTGCGTCGTGCCGAGACCGCCGGCGAAACGCCCTGGGATGTCATCGACATGACCCGCAGCCAGGCCATGGCCGCCTGTCAGGAGGGACTGTTGCAGCCGTTACCACGCGACCTGCCCACCCCGGCGCCCGACGGTACCCCAGCAGATCGGGATTTCCTGCCTGGAGCCATCGGCGACTGCGCGCTCACCCACTCGCTCTTTGCCACCGTGGTGGCCTATCGACCCGATGCCTTCCCGGGGCGACGCCCCACCCGCATCGACGACCTCTTCGATCAGCAGCGCTTCCCGGGGCCCAGGGCCCTGCAGCGCACCCCGGCGGTCAACCTGGAGTGGGCCCTGCTCTCCTACGGCGTCCCACGCGAAGAGCTCTACCGGCTGCTCAGCACCCCAAGGGGCCTGCGGCTGGCCCTGGAACGGCTCGGTGAGCTCGAGGAGACGCGTTGGTGGGAGGCCGGCGACGAGTCACCGCGCCTGCTTGTCGAGGGCGAGGTGGTGATGGCCTCGGGCTACAACGGCCGCTTTTTCGATGCCGCGGTCAATCAAGGCGCTCCCATCGAGATCCTCTGGGACGCTCAGGTTCAGGAGCACGAGACCTGGGTGATACCCCGCGGCGCACCCCATCCCGAGGTAGCCCGCGACTTCATCCGTTTCGCTACGGCCACCGAGCGCCTCGCCGCCCTGGCCAGGCGCATTCCCTATGGTCCGGCGCGCCGATCGGCCACCCTCCAGGTCACTACCCACCCGGACAGCGACCGAGACATGCGCCTGCACATTCCAACCCATCCGCTGAATGCCGCCGGTGCCATCGTCAAGGATGAGGACTGGTACGCTCGCACTCGGTCACTGCTGGACGACGAATTCGAGACCTGGCTGGCCCGCCAGGGCTGCCTCATCTCCGTCAACGAATCTTGCCCGCCGCCCTGACGCGTTCCATGGCGACTGGGCGAACACAGCTGGCATGACCCTCGACGTCAAGGGTTCGTCGAGCGGCGCCGAGCCTTCAGCACCAGGTTGCGGGGAGTTAGCGCTCGGTTGCAGAAGGTGCCGAGTGCCACTGAGTAGCCGGCCTCTTCCAGGAAGGCCGTGCGATCCAGCGCCAGCCACACCTCCAGGGGACGGCGAAACAGGTGGCGGGCCAACTCCAGACGGGACACCTGGGCTTGGCGCTCCCAGCCGGCCGCCTCGAGGCCGCGCCAGTCGACATCCGCCGGCAGCGCAATGCCCTTCCGCTGCGCCGCCCAGTGGCAGAATCCCTCGAAGGTTTCCGGCATCTGTCCGTAGGCGAGACTCGGCACCGGCAGGTAGGCGTCGACGCCGCGCACCTGGCGCTGCAGACGATCGAAGCCGAGTCGCCAGGCGCCTGCCCGCTGCCGGTGACGCTGCACGCCCCGGGGGGCCGTGACCGTTTCCTGCACGGCAAGGGCCAGATCGTCGCGGGCAAGCGCGAGGCCGTGGGCGGTCATCAGCTCGGCGCCAAGACGTGACAGTGGCTGGTAAGTGTCGTCCGCTGTGCGCTGGTAGCAGCAGGGTGCCAGGGTCACGGCGCTGCCTGCCTCCACGGCAAGCGAAAGCAGCCGGCGGTGCAGGTCACCGCAGGCGTGCAGCGCCGCCACCCCGGTTCCCTCATCCAGCCAGCGACCGGCGTCCTCGGCCATCACGTCCTGCTCGTGCAGCGTTACCCGCGCGCCCTGTCGCTTGGCCAGCGCCTGACCCGCCACGCAAAGCGACGGTTGCCACTCCAGGGCGGTCACCTCCAGGGCATGGTGGCATGACAGCGCCCGGGACAGGTGTCCCTTGCCGGCACACCACTCCACTAGCGTCTCGTCCCTCGCGACCTCGACCTGAGGCAGAAAGGCCTGGACCTGGCGCCATTTACGCTCGCCGACATCCGCTCCCCAGGCCTCCGGAAGGGCCTCACCCTGTTCCGCCAGTGCCGGCAGGGCCACCAGCCGAGCCAGTTCCTCCACGGGCAGCCAGGCGCCCAGGGGGGAATCGGTGAAGGGATCTTCCTGCAGGCGCGACATCGCCGAGTCGGGAAGCGCCAGCAGCGCCTCGGCAAGGCCCGGCCAGCGGCGGTGCCAGGGCAGCCGCGGGTGCTGGAAGGGCAGGCAGTGCCACAGCGGCTGCCATTCGGCCAGCCGTTCGGCAAGATGGGTGAAACGCTCGGCGTGGGTCATCGATCAGGTGGCAATGAAGTTCTCGATAGCTCGGGGTGAGTCCGCTCGCCGTCATTGTGACACGGCGGGCGGCGCCAGCGCGCCAAGCGACGCCGTTCGAGCCGGTGTGATATAACCCGGCACCACAACGCCAATGTTGCCCACAGGGAGAATGCCATGGGTCGTTTCGTCTTCACTCTTGCTGTACTGGCCGGCCTGCTCTACGGCGGGGTCTACTTTTACTATGGCCATGCCGCACAGCAGGCCATCGAGGAAGCGCTGGAGGCCCGCGGACTGACGGCCGTCGAGGTGGAAAGCATCGACTATGGGCTCCTCGCTCCGGTGAGTCAGGAGGCTGACATCGCTGTCAACATTCGCTATCGCGGCGCCGAGGCCACGCTGGATATCCGCGTGATCGGCCATCCGGTCTTCTCCGATGAGGTCCGCCTGGAACTGGACGGGCTGCAGGCCCTGAGGCTCAGCATCGGGCTGGGTGGATGAACCTTGTTCCGGCCTGCCCCTCGAGCATGAGCATGCTATCCTCGCCCTTCACTGCCGGCAGCCCCGCTGGCACCAGAGAGCCAACGTTCAGGAGACTTACATGGCCAAGGCAACCGCGCGTCATATTCTGGTAGACAGCAAGGAGAAGTGTGAGGCCCTCAAGGCCGAGATCGAGGGCGGCCGCGACTTCGCCGAGGTGGCCCGCGAGGACTCCAGCTGTCCCTCCAGCCGCCAGGGCGGCGACCTGGGCAGCTTCGGCCCGGGCCAGATGGTTCGTGAGTTCGATGAGGTGGTCTTCTCCGGCGACTTGAACAAGGTCCACGGTCCGGTCAAGACCCAGTTCGGCTACCACCTGCTCGAGATCACCAGCCGCAGCTGATTGACTGCCCCGCTGGTTAAAGCCGCACAGGATACCTCCTGGGCGGCTTTTTTCTTGTACATATACGGTAAATCCCACACCCCCTGTATCATTCGGCGAGTCGCGTTAGGATGGAAAGTACCCTCTATCATCTCGGGAGACGGACACAATGAACGACGAAGCCTTTCAGACGAGCATCCGCAAACTGTTGAAGACCGTAGGTGTTACCACCCAGCAGGAGATCGAGAAGGCGGTGAAGCTGGGCTTGAGCGAGGGATATCTCAAAGGTGACGAACGGCTGCCGGCCCGGATCACCGTAGAGGTGGACGGTCTCAGCCTGGCCCTCGACTTCGACGGAGACATCAACCTTGAGTAATGCCCCGGTCATTGCCATCGAGTGTCTCTCGAAGTCCTATGCCGGCGGCTTCGAAGCGCTCAAGGAGATCAGCCTCGAGATCCACCACGGTGAGATCTTCGCCTTGCTGGGCCCCAACGGCGCGGGCAAGACCACGCTGATCAGCGTGATCTGTGGCCTGGTCAACGCCACGTCGGGGCGGGTGCTCGTGGACGGCCACGACAACGTGCGGGAATTTCGCGCCGCCCGCGAGCGGATCGGCCTGGTCCCTCAGGAGCTCACCAACGAGGCCTTCACCACCGTGTGGGACACGGTCAGCTTCAGCCGCGGGCTGTTCGGCAAGGCCAAGGATCCCGCCCATATCGAGAAGGTGCTGCGTTCGCTGTCGCTGTGGGAGAAACGCAACAACCGCCTGATCACCCTCTCCGGCGGCATGAAGCGTCGCGTGCTGATCGCCAAGGCGCTGGCCCACGAGCCGGAGATCCTGTTCCTCGATGAGCCCACTGCAGGGGTCGACGTGGAGCTGCGCCGCGACATGTGGGAGGTAGTGAGGCAGTTGCGCAACAGCGGGGTGACCATCATTCTCACCACCCACTATATCGAGGAGGCCGAGGAGATGGCCGATCGCATCGGGGTAATCCGCCGCGGCGAGCTGGTCCTGGTGGAGGAGAAGCAGGCCCTGATGCGCAAGCTCGGCAGCAAGGAATTGACGCTGCATCTGCGCGAACCCTTGGCAACGCTGCCTGACGCTCTCTCCCGCCATGGACTGGTTCTGACCGAGGAAGGCCATTCGCTGGTCTACTCCTACGACGCCAACGTACCGGGCGAGGACCAGGCCGGCATCGCCGAGCTCCTCGCCGACCTGGAGGATGCCGGCATCGGCTTCAAGGACCTGCACACCCGGCAGAGTTCCCTCGAGGAGATATTCGTCAGTCTGGTCAAGGAAACGACATGAACCTGCAGTCCGTGAAGACTCTCTACCTCGCCGAGATGGCCCGCAGCCTGCGTACCGTGCTGCAAAGCATCGTTTCACCGGTGATCTCCACCTCGCTCTACTTTGTGGTATTCGGCGCGGCCATCGGCACGCGAATCAGCGAGGTGAACGGCGTAAGCTACGGCGCCTTCATCGTACCCGGGCTAATCATGCTGATGCTGCTGACCCAGAGCGTTTCCAACGCCTCCTTCGGCATCTTCTTCCCACGCTTCTCGGGCTCGATCTACGAGATACTCTCGGCGCCCATCTCCTACTGGGAGATCGTGATCGGCTACGTGGGAGCAGCCGCCACCAAGTCGATCATTCTGGGGCTGATCGTGCTGGCCACCGCCCGGCTGTTCGTGCCCTACTCCATCGAACATCCGCTGATGATGGTCCTGTTCCTGCTGCTCACTGCAGTGACCTTCAGCCTACTCGGCTTCATCATCGGCATCTGGGCCGACGGCTTCGAAAAGCTGCAGCTGGTGCCGCTGCTGGTGATCACCCCGCTGACCTTCCTCGGCGGCACCTTCTACTCCATCGACATGCTGCCGCCCTTCTGGCAGGCAGTGACTCTGATCAACCCGGTGGTCTACCTTGTGAGCGGCTTCCGCTGGAGCTTCTACGGCATCAGCGACGTCAGCCCGGTGGTGAGCCTGGGAATGATCCTGCTGTTCCTGACCGTGTCGATTGCGGTGGTGGAGCGAATCTTTCGCACGGGGTATCGCCTAAGGCCGTGACGCGCACGGGCCACCGTCGTCGGCGGCCCGTGCAATGCCCAGGGCGGACGGCTACTCCTCCCGAACCAGTTCCACATCGAAGGTGACGTCGATCTCCATGACATTGTCATGGTCATGTCCCGCCATCATCGACTCCACATAGGCCAGCGAAGTGGCCACGCGCCCCTTGACCCGTCCGCTGTCGCCGTCGGTCTCCAGCTCCTCGATCTCGATGGGCACCTCCTCCTCGGTGCCATAGTGGGGTGTCAGGCCGCTCTCGTGAAAATAGGTCACGGAGGCTTCACTGGGTGTCCCCTGCATCACCATGAAGTCGATGGAGAGCGTCCCTTGGGTCTCGAAACGCGCTTCGCGGTGGCCCTGCACTGTTACGATGACCATGCCCGGCATGAACTCGGAAAAATTGGCGGTCGACATGCCTCCTTCGCTGAGGACATGCCACTCGTGCGGCTCGCCGTCCAGGGTACCGCTGATCTCGTTGGCCATGACCTGGCCAGCGCATAGTCCCAGACCGGCCGCTATCAGTGCACCGATCATCAGATTACGGGGCTTCTTTAGTTTCATCATGCATTCCTTCTTCGTGCTATCGTCCTTGGCGCATCCCGGGCTCACGAGCCTGGGGCGTCAAACACCCCCGACCATCGCAACCGGGGAACCCGATCAGCGAGCGGCCTGCTCGCGTACGGCATCCAGATCCCATGCCTTGAGAAGTTCCACGGCGGGCGCCTGGGAGTCTAGCCCCTGCCCGTTGATCTGCATCAGGATGCGGCCATCCATCAGGAAGGAAACTTCGGCGTTGCCACGCTCGGCTTCCCACTTGAGCATTGCGGAGTCACGGCCGATACGGATGCGCTCCATATTGGGCTGGGCGGCGATTATCGCCGGATTGCTGAACATCGCCGACATCGCCTGAACCATGGGGTTGTCGATCATCAGCTTCGCCGTCAGCCTGCCATTTCCCGACTCCTGGCGATATTCGCGCTCCAGCATGCTGCCGCCGCCCCCGCCGAACATCGCCGCCCCACCGCTGACGCCGGACTCCACCGTGCCGGCACTCCAGCCCTCGGGCGCCTCGGGAAACGTCTCGGCGATACGCCCCGACATCCGTTCGCGAATATCGTTGATGGCGAACTCCAGCTCGGTAATGGCCGCACCGTATTCTGCTTCGTGGTATAGCTCCAGACCCAGTTCGATCTGCTCGACAACTTCGTCGGCCAACGCCGAAGCGGTGACCGGCAATGTCAGTACGGCACCCAGCAGGGCGACACCCAGGGTATGTTTGCTTTGCATTGTCATCTTCCTCGTTATCATGGATTCCCGATCAGCCATCTATCAGGCGATAGACTCACTCATCTTGCAGTTCGAACCAACTCAGATCGCCCACCAGCTCCAGCTCATCCTCACCGCTTGCGGTCATACTGAACTCTGCATCGTAGCGCTCACCGTTAGCCACCAGCGTCAACTTTCACGATGTGACTCTTCCCTATACAGCACCTTGCCCAGCGAGATGCATGGTCACTGCGTCACTTCTGTGCCGTGCGTATTGCTGCCAGTCGCTGCCGAATCCGTGGCCCGATGCTTGAGCTTGCGGAACTTCTTGGACATGCCGTCGAGCTTGGCCTCCCATTCGGGGTCAGGCCGCTGACCCTCTATGGTCTTGAAATAGGCTTGCATCAGACAGGTAATCGCGAAGGGTTCAAGCAGTGCCACCTTGACGCTCCAGGCGAAGAGCAGCGCCACAATCACTCCGGTGGCGGACCAGCCACCGGGAATCAGATAGGCCACCGCGGCTGCCGGTGCCAGCATGATCAGGAACACCAGGAACGAGAGGCCATAGACGATCAGCGCCAGCCAGGCGGCGTTCTTGAGCATCGGCTTGGCATTCTGGCCGTAGAGCACCAGGGCATCACGGGACGAGGCCCAGGCGTTGTCGGAGCGGGTGCGAATGCAGTACGCCAGGATCACCTCATCGATGAACCCCACCGCGATCTTCAGAAAGGCTTCGAGAAGGCGAATGAACTGCCGCGCACCGGGAATCGGCAAAAGCCCGAAGATACCGCGCATCAGCCCGGTGATGGTGCGCAGCACCCCCTTGATCAACTGGTCGACACCGAACAGCAGGCTGGCCTGGCCGAAACGCGCCTTGACGACCGTCTTGGCATGGGCGATCTGACCCCGCCCCTCGGGCAAGGTCTGCCCCTCGAGCAGTTCCACCAGCACGGCGATATGGCCCGCCTTGACGATATACAGCAGGTACTCGCGCATCACATACATCACGGCACCGACGATGCCGAAACCCACGACCCCGCCCCAGAAGGTGGACGCCGCGCGAAAGCCCTCGTCACCGAGGCCACCGATACCCCAGCCCACCCCGGCGCCGGCCCCTGTCATCAGTACATAGGCCAGCGCCACGCCAAAATAGACGGCCAGGCGAAAGAGGATGAAAGGCATTGTCTTCAGCATCAGGCCCAAGGCCTGGCCGATCTTGAAATCCCACATAGTTCCCCCTGCTGAGCGGTAGCGGTTATCACCTGCTGGTACTTCCATTCTGCTCATCAGGGTAGCCAGCTTGCGGCGTCGAGACCCCGTTCGTTTGAAGGGGTCAAGGTCAACGGCATATCAGTAGGATCAGCGAGTCAGGTATCAGCTATTGTGACTGTGTCGCCTTACATTAGCCGTACCAAAATCTGGAGAAACTTCATGCCAGGACGCTGCCTTAAGTGGGTCACCATGTTGTTGCCGGCATTAGCCATGGCTGAGCCCCTGGCCACTCCCGAAACATCACCGCTGCTATCAGTAAGCGGTGAGATCAGCGTCACAAATACGGGGAACGAGGCCCATTTCGACCGAGGGATGCTCGAGTCTTTGCCACGGCAGAGCCTGAGCACATCCACCGTCGTGACCGACGGAGTCAACCATTTCGAGGGGTTCCTGATGCGCGACTTGCTCGAGTATCTGGGCACCAATGGTGACACCGTGGTGGCACTCGCCCTTAACGACTACCGGATCGAGATACCCAGAGACGACTTTTATGCCTACGACGTCCTGGTAGCCGATACCATGGACGGCAAACGCTTGACGCCACGCGACAAGGGACCGCTGTGGATCGTATATCCCCGGGATGACCACGCCGAATTGCAGGATATTCGCTACGACTATCGCTGGGTCTGGCAGCTCCACCACCTCGAGATTCAATGATGCAGCCTCGGCGGCCCGCTTTTGTGTTGCCTGGCCTGGCGATTCTTGCTTTCGCCACCTTCTTGGGCTTTGCACTAGTGAGGCTGGCTCAGGTCGAGCAGGACATGCGTCTCAACGTGGACGAGAACATGCTGTGGGTGATCACTCAGGCTCAGGTCGCCAGCCACCGCCTGGATGGCGATGTTCACCGACTTCGTCAGGGAAATTCCGAGGCCGACCCCCAATTGCGTTTCGACATCCTTACTAGCCGCCTGGTACTGCTTGACGAGGGTCCCCAGCGTCGTTATCTGGAGCGACTGGGATTCGCTGATTCACTGGACGATCTGTTCATCCGCCTGCATGCCATCGAGGCGAGCATGGAGACGCTCACACCACAAAACCCCACCGAAAGCGAAGCGATTCAGGCAGAGCTTGCCCCGATGGCGCGACAGCTCAACCGTATCGCCAATGCCGTCATGGTGGAAGAGTGGGAAGCAGTCGGGGCACGACTCGACGCCCACCGCGATGGCATGGTGCAGGCGATAGCCTCGGTGCTGGGCATCCTGGTCAGCGGCTTGTTGCTGGTGGCCCTGCTGATCATCAACTTGCGCCAGCGGCGTGCCGCTCAGCATGAACTGGCCAGCCATCGGGACCAGTTGGAGGAGGAGATCGCCAGACACATCAGCCGCTACAAGGAAACCGCCGATGCCCTGGCCCGAGCCTTGAGTCGCGAACGCGGCGTCAGCGAGTTCTATCGCAGCTTCGCTGCCATGGTCTCGCATCAGTTTCGTACGCCGTTGGCGGTGATCGACTCAGGTCTGCAGCGACTGCTTCGCCGTGGCGACCGGATGACACTGGAGGATCGACAACAGCGTTACACCCGTCTGCGTAATGCCGTGGCGCACATGACCCGCCTTGTAGAAAGCGCCCTGACGGCTGCACGGCTGGATGTCGGCCAGTTGGAGGCTACGACCGCCCACTGCGACCTGGCCTCAATCGCCCAGCAGGTGTGCCAGTTCCAGGAGGAAGACGCCGGCACCCAGCGCATCACCTTTGAGCCCGAAGGTTCTCCCCCGCTGAACGTCGTCTGCGACCGCGCTCTGCTCGAACAGATTCTGGCCAACCTGGTGTCCAACGCCTTGAAGTATTCGCCGCCGGATACGCCTATCACGGTTCGACTCGACCACGACGACGAAAATGCCAGTTGCCACGTCCAGGACCGGGGCATCGGCATACCCGAAGAGGATCTGCCTCGGCTGTTCGAACGCTTCTTTCGCTCCCGGAACGTCGAGCTGACACCGGGCATCGGCCTGGGCCTTAACATCGCCCGACACCTGGCGCGCTTGCAACGCGGTGATATCAAGGTGGTCTCACGGGAGGGAGAGGGCACGATATTCACCTTGACGCTTCCACTCGCCTCAGAACTGCCACTCGTCACAGGAGGAGCCAAGCCATGACCGAACAGGCCCCAGCCCCTACTGAGATGCCGGTGCTGATTCTCTGTGCCGAAGATCATGCCGAACTGCGCAGGGATATCTGTGAAGAACTCACGGAGGCCGGATACGGAGTCATCGAGGCAGCCGATGGCATCGAGACATTGCACCAGATCAACGCCGTGGTCCCTGACCTGATTCTTTGCGACATCAACATGCCAGGCTGCAACGGCTACGAAGTGCTGACCGAGATCCGCCGATCGCGACCGGACCTGGCCGACATCCCCTTCGTCTTCCTGACCGCCCTGAGCGACCCTCGAGAGGTAGTAGACGGCAAGCGTCTGGGCGCCGATGACTACCTGGTCAAGCCCATCGACTTCGACCTGCTGCTGGCGACCATCGATGCACGCCTCCGCCAGGTCCGTCGTATGCGCGCCAAGGCCAACGAAGAGATCAGCGAACTTCGTCAGGCCATGACCCACCTGCGCCAGGAAGCGAGCAGCCAGGCCTTCGTCGCTGCCACACGTGCTCTCGACCTAGTGGCACCCGGCATGGTCCTTCTGGGAAGAGAGGGACAAGTTCTCTTTGCTAACCGGGCAGCCCATCGGTTGTCACGAAGTACGGATCAGTTGGAATTGAAACAAGGCCTTTCCGGTACCGTCAGCGGAAAAGAACTGCGCAAGACCATCCGGTCGGCGCTCAAGGACAGCCGAGAGGGAGAGGAGAAGGTGACCTGCCTAAGGATCGATCGCCCTGGCGATCGCCGGGATCTGCTGGTGCTGGCCTGTTCACTGGGCCACGCCGACGGCTCGCTTCATGAGCCGTCGGTGGTGATCCTGATTTCGGATCCGGAACAACGTGCCCAGGTGCCTCGACAGATACTGGCCAGCTTGTTCGGACTGACGCCCAGCGAAGCCCGCATCGCACTGGCCCTAGCCGAAGGGCTGCGCAGCGAGGAGATTGCCGAACGGATGTCGATTTCCACCACCACGGTCGCCTTTCATCTACGCAACCTCTTCCAGAAAACCAACACCCACCGCCAAGCTGAGCTGATCGCGCTGATCCTGGCCGGTTCCATGACAGTGGCACTGGAGGAGAACAAGGCCTGACGCCACTCACCGAGAGAGCCACTACCATCTGCGGGGCCCGGGCGGGTATCATCGCCGCCCTCGTCCACCACCCCGGGAGGCCCCATGCCGATCCTCAACGCCATCGCTCACCGCATCCAGAAGGATGGCGACGCCCAGGCCAAGCTGGTGCCTGCCCAGGCGCCGATTCCCCAGACCGATACCCTGGATGCCCTGCTGGAGGGTCTCAACAAGGCCTACCACGGCAAGAGCAAGGCGTGGGGGCACTTTCATGATGTCGAGAGAGCCGACGAGGGCAGCGACCCGGCCTCGCCGCTCCCCTGGGAGCTGACCGATTATCTCGCCGAGGGCCGCAACTTCACGGCCCTGACCCGCGGCATCGCCGAACGCCTGACCGCCCTGCTCGACGCCCACCTGTCAGTGTCCGGCGACCTGATCGTGCTGGAGACCCGCTTCGGGGACGGACACTTCCTCACCCTTGCCCTACTGCATCATCGCGAAGGTTTCGCCGTGGACGAGCGCCTGGCGGTGGTGCCGGCGCGTCAGCTCAACTTGGCTCAGATGAGCCTCTCAGCACGCATCGACCTGACCCAGTGGCGTGCTGGCGACTCTCGCCAGTACCTCTCCTGGACCAAGGACAGAGGCGGCAAGGCGCTTGCCGAAGGCTTCGCCGCCCTGCTAGGCGCCGTGGAAGGAGTGGATGCCACAGGCGAGACCCGCACGCTGCTGAGAGCATTCAGCGATTACGTCGAGCGGGAAGACCTGCCAGAAGAGGCGAGCCGCGAGAAGACCGACGCGCTGATCGGCTACGCCAGCGACCAGGCCAGCCGAGGGGAGCCGATCACCCTGGAGGAACTTTCCGAGGTGCTCGATGAGCAGCAGCCTAGGGCCTTCTATGAGCATATCCGCAACGCCGATTACGGCCTGTCGCCAGAGATCCCGCCGGACCGTAAGACCCTCAGTCAGTTTCGCCGCTTCGCTGGACGTTCCGGTGGTGTCTCGATCAGCTTCGATTCACACCTGCTGGGTTCCAGCGTCGAATACGACGAAGAGGCCGATCGACTGATCATCAAGCAGGTACCCAAACAGCTGAAAGAGCAGCTCAGACGCAAGACCTAGACCGACGCGCCTACGCAAGTAGGCTTGAATGGAGCAAGTAGGCTTGAATAGAGAGTGCTCAGACAAGGTGTGGCTTGAGCCACTGACGCAGCTGGGATTCTTGCAGCACCCCTGGCTGGCGGGCCACCTCCCGGCCGTTTCTGAACACGATCAGGGTGGGAATGCTTCGGATGCCGAAGCGCCCGGCCAGTGATTGCTCTGCTTCGGTATCGAGCTTGGCAAAGCGAAGCCGGGGTTCGAGCTCGCGGGCTACCTCGGCGAAGATCGGCGCCATGATCTTGCAGGGGCCACACCAAGCGGCCCAGAAGTCCACCACCACCGGCAGTTCGCTGCGCTCCACCAGGGCGCGAAAGTTGTCAGAACTCAGCGCTACCGGCTCACCGGTAAATAAGGCTTGCTTGCACTTGCCACACTTGGGGCCGTCGTTCAGGCGTGTCTGGCTGACTCGGTTGATAGCACCACAGTGCGGGCAGCCAAGGGTCAAAGAGTCGGACATGGGGGTCTCCGGGTCACGGTTCGCTGACGTCGAATATGGCGCCTGTCCCCTTCCCCATCAAGCGACATCGCGTCGCGCCTGCGAACTCGACGCCATCTATGCCATGCAGCGGCCTTGGCGGACTGCTATCGTCGGCACATCCTTTGTTTCTTTCCTGGTTGTCGAGATCCCCGATGCGTTCACGTCCCGACCCGCGGGTGCTGCTGCGCCTGCTTGGCCTGCTGGCTCCCTATCGATGGCGCCTGGCCCTGGCGGCCCTGGTCTTGCTGTTGGCCTCAGGCAGTGTGTTGCTGCTCGGTCAGGGGCTGCGCCTGGTGATTGACCGCGGCTTCATTGCCGCGGACAGCGCCGCTCTGGGCCGCACCCTGGGCCTGATGCTCGCCGTGGTGGCGGTGCTGGCCATGGCCTCGGCGCTGCGCTACTACCTGGTGACCTGGATCGGCGAGCGACTGGCCGCCGACCTGCGCCGCCGGGTCTTCGACCACCTGCTGTCCCTGGAGCCCGGCTTCTTCGAAAGCGCCCAGGCGCCGGGCCAGGCCGCTGGCGAGATTACTTCGCGACTCACCGCCGACACCAGCGTGCTGCAGAGCCTGTTCGGCTCCTCGGTATCCCTGGCCCTGCGCAATCTCTTGATGCTGATCGGCGCCGTAGCGCTGATGCTGCTGACCCAGCCGTGGCTCTCGGCCATCGTGCTGTTGGGCATCCCCGCCACCGTGCTGCCGATCCTCTGGTTCGGGCGGCGAGTGCGGCGGCTATCACGCACCAGCCAGGACCGGGTGGCTGAGCTCGGCCGCTATGCCGACGAGGCGCTATCTGGCATCCGCACCGTCCAGGCCTTCACCCATGAGCCGCTCGACCGGCGCGACTATGCGAGCCGTGTCGAAGAAGCCTTCACCAGCGCCATCGACCGCACCCGCCAGCGCGCCTGGCTCACCGGCGTCGCCATGCTGGCGGTGTTCGCAGCGGTGGGCATCATGCTATGGCAGGGCGGCCAGGCCGTGCTGGCCGGCACCATGACCGCCGGCGAGCTCTCGGCCTTCGTCTTCTATGCGGTGCTGGCGGCCGGCGCGGTAGCGACCCTGGCCGAAGTAGCCGGTGACGTGCAGCGCGCGGCAGGTGCCGCAGAGCGGCTGCTGGAGCTGATGGATACCCGCCCGGGCATCGCACCGCCGGTCCGTCCGAGGCCGCTGCCCGAGCCGCTCTCCGGCGAGATCCGGCTCGAGCGCGTAAGTTTCACCTATCCGGGACGGGAAACTCCGGCGCTCGATGACGTTGACCTGACCATTCGCCCGGGCGAACGGGTGGCGCTGGTGGGCCCCTCCGGAGCCGGCAAGAGCACACTACTTTCTCTGCTGCTGCGCTTCCATGACCCCGACGCCGGCATCCTGCGCCTGGACGGCGTCGACCTGCGTGAGTTGGACCTCGGCGCGCTGCGCTCGTCGCTGGGGCTCGTGGCCCAGGAGCCGGTGCTCTTCACCGGCAGCGTGGCCGACAACCTGCGCTATGGCGACGCCGACGCCGACCTGGACTCGCTGCGCGTGGCGGCCCGAGACGCCAACGCCCTGTCCTTTATTGAGGCCCTGCCCCAGGGGTTCGATACGGCCCTGGGCCCGGGTGGCGTGCAGCTTTCCGGCGGCCAACGCCAGCGCCTGGCGATTGCCCGGGCGCTGCTCAAGGATCCCCGCGTCCTGCTGCTGGACGAGGCGACCAGCGCTCTGGACGCCGAGAGCGAGCGGCTGGTGCAGCAGGCACTGGACCGCCTGATGGTGGGACGCACCAGCCTGGTCATCGCCCACCGCCTGGCCACGGTGGTGGCCGCCGACCGCCTGCTGGTGTTTGACGGAGGCTGCCTGGTCGCCGCCGGGCGCCACGGGGAGCTGATGGACACCAGTCCCCTTTACCGCCACCTGGCCGAGCTGCAGTTCGGGCGTCATCCATCAACCGTCACGACCGATGCCCACTCAGCCCACTGAAGCCCCCTCCCGCTCAGAACAGCCCAAGCTGGCGGTCGATGAGGGTTGCGAAATCATCATCGACGAAGGGCCGTCGGCCTCGATCAGTTCCCGAGTGCGCCGCATGATCTCGTGGCCGCGCATGGTGACCCCCCTGCCCACCTCATTATCGTCGGCCAGCAGCGCCTCGGCCTGGGCTCGCAGCTCGGCGGGCAGGAAGCTCACCGCGGGCTGCACCGGCAGGCGCACCCGAAGCGGCCCCTGGTCGGTGGCCAGCCACAGGGTGACCTCGGTGCCCCGGAGGCTCTCCTCCCAGTGGCGGGTCAGGATAAAACCATGGTGAGTCGACAAGGCCCTACCCCAGGTTCGCCAGTTGGCGCAGACCCGAGGCGGAATCCGACGTGGCCAGCCAGGCCACCAGGCCAACGTTGAGCGCCACACAGCCCCACAGGATCACGCCGAAGGGTTGCTTGCGGGTCTTGTGGCGAAACCAGCGTCGAGCCAGCAGGGCTCCCGGCCAACCGCCCATGACGGCGACAAGGTGCAGGGTCGACTCGCGTATGCGGCGGCGGTCGCGCCGCGCCGCCGCCTTGTCGATGCCGTAGAGGAGCACGGCCACCAGGCTAGCCGCCAGGTAGATGCCTATCAGCAGCAGCATGTAGCGACCACCTCGCCTTCAGGTGTCAATGAACGTGGCTGGTGCCAGATCCCTTCCCGGTTCGGCCTCATGCGCATTGCTGACCCCCTGACCTGCTGAGCGTGAGGGCGGCATTGTCCTATACGTCCGGGCCGAACACTACTGCCCGGTCAGCACCTCGAGCACGCGCCGGGTGCCCTCCCGGTTGCGCCGCTGCTGGTCGCGATACTCCTCGGTGTCGATCTCCGGCCAGGGCTCGCCGCGCCGCTTCACCACCGGCAGGCCCGGCTCGCCGTGGTGCCAGAGCCGATGAGGCACCCTCACCTCCTGAACTCCTCCGCCGTCCAGATCGACATGCCACACGTGGTGGTAGTCCCTGGGGCGGCGGTGGGTCCCCGGCTCGCTCAGGCGCAGCAGCCGGGGGCTGCGGGTCGTCTCGATCAGGGTGCCGGTCCAGCCCTGGCGGGACTCCCTGGCCGGCGCCAGCCACAGCTGCCAGGCTGCCACCGGCAGGGCCAGGGCGAGCAGCAGCAGGATGCGTCGGAGCGTGCGTGGGAGCTTCTCCATGGTGGCCTCCCAGATACCGGTCAGTCGTAGTGCACCGCCAGCCAGACGGTCACCTCGTCCGGGGCGGTCCAGGCGACCCGGTGCCGTCGATGGGCAGGAATCAGCAGGTGGTCCCCCGGGCCGAGCGTCACCTCCTCGTCCTCCTCGAAGGCGACCACGCCCCGGCCCTGGAGCACCAGCACCCACTCGTGGCGCGGCTGGTCATACCAGCCGGTCTCGGGCGATGTATGGCCCCAGGAGACGATACGCTCCACCGTCACCGACTCGGCGCTTGCGAGCTCTTCAAAGCGCTCCTCGGGCAAGAGGTCGGGAATCCCCTCGAGCAGGTTGCCTATCATGTTCACCTCCTTGCCAGGCCCTGACAGAACCTTAGCAGCCCCGGCGCGGGCTTGCGCCCGGCGCCGTCTTCCACCCCCACCCTTGTAGCCCAACCCACACGCCGCCGACCAAAGTGCTAGGCCCCATGAGGCGGGGCTTGCTTAACATTGTCGACAGTCTCGAGTAGAATCTCGACCAACCAGGACGGGGGGTAGTACACCCCTGACTCCAGTGCCAGAGGCATGTTTCGGCAAGCATTGTGCCGAGCCGCGTCATTCTGGCTCCACTAGCAATGAGGGCCCTAACGTGCTTGAAGCCTATCGCCAACATGTCGAGGAGCGCGCCGCGGAAGGCGTGCCGCCGAAGCCGCTGAACGCAGAACAGGTCGCCGCACTGGTCGAGCTGCTGAAGACGCCGCCAGCCGGCGAGGAAGAAGTCATCCTCGACCTGATCACCAACCGCGTTCCCCCCGGTGTTGACGAGGCCGCCTACGTTAAGGCCGGCTTCCTGACCGCCATCGCCAAGGGCGAGGCCGAGTCTCCGCTGATCGACAAGATCCACGCGGTCAAGCTGCTCGGCACCATGCAGGGCGGCTACAACATTGTTTCCCTGGTCGAACTGCTGGACGACGCCGACCTCGCAAAAGAAGTGGGCGAACAGCTCAAGCACACCCTGCTGATGTTCGACGCCTTCCACGACGTGGAAGAGCGTGCCAAGGCAGGAAACGCCGTGGCCAAAGACGTCATCCAGTCCTGGGCCGAAGCCGAGTGGTACCTCTCCAGACCCGCCCTGGAAGAGAAGATCACTCTCACCGTCTTCAAGGTGACCGGTGAGACCAACACCGATGATCTCTCCCCTGCGCCAGACGCCTGGTCGCGCCCCGACATTCCGGTGCATGCTAACGCCATGCTCAAGAACGAGCGTGACGGCATCAAGCCCGAGGTGCCCGGCACCAAGGGTCCGCTGAAACAGATCGAAGAGGTCAAGGCCAAGGGCTTTCCGGTCGCCTACGTCGGCGACGTGGTCGGCACCGGCTCATCGCGCAAGTCCGCTACCAACTCGGTGCTGTGGTTCTTCGGCGATGACATCCCCTACGTGCCCAACAAGCGCGCCGGCGGCTTCTGCTTCGGCAGCAAGATCGCCCCGATCTTCTTCAACACCATGGAAGATTCCGGCGCCCTGCCGGTGGAGATGGATGTTTCCAAGCTCGAGATGGGCGACGTCATTGACGTCTACCCCTACGAGGGCAAGGTGTGCAAGCACGGCACCGACGAGGTGCTCAGCACCTTCGAACTGAAGACCCAGCTGATCCTCGACGAGGTGCGCGCCGGTGGCCGTATCCCGCTGATCATCGGCCGCGGCCTGACCACCAAGGCGCGTGAGTCACTGGGCCTGGCCCCCTCCGATGTCTTCCGTCTACCCGAGCAGCCCACCGACACCGGCAAGGGCTTCACCCTGGCCCAGAAGATGGTCGGCAAGGCCTGTGGTCTGGAAGGCGTGCGCCCGGGCATGTACTGCGAACCGGCGATGTCTACCGTGGGCTCTCAGGACACTACCGGTCCCATGACCCGCGACGAGCTCAAGGACCTGGCGTGTCTTGGCTTCCAAGCCGACCTGGTGATGCAGTCCTTCTGCCACACCGCCGCCTATCCGAAGCCGGTCGACGTGGACACCCACCACACCCTGCCCGACTTCATCATGAACCGCGGCGGTGTCTCCCTGCGTCCGGGCGACGGCATCATCCACAGCTGGTTGAACCGCATGCTGCTGCCCGACACCGTCGGCACCGGCGGCGACTCCCATACCCGCTTTCCGCTGGGCATCTCCTTCCCGGCAGGCTCCGGCCTGGTGGCCTTCGCCGCCGCTACCGGCGTGATGCCGCTGGACATGCCGGAATCGGTACTGGTGCGTTTCAAGGGCGAGCGTCAGCCGGGCGTCACCCTGCGTGACCTGGTCCACGCCATTCCCTACTACGCCATCAAGGAAGGCCTGCTGACCGTCGAGAAGGCCGGCAAGAAGAACGCCTTCTCCGGTCGCGTGCTGGAGATCGAAGGTCTCGAAGACCTCACCGTCGAACAGGCCTTCGAGCTCTCCGACGCCTCCGCCGAGCGCTCCGCCGCGGGCTGTACCATCACCCTGTCCGAAGACAGCGTGAGCCAGTACCTGAACTCCAACATCACCCTGCTCAAGTGGATGATCGCCAACGGCTACGGCGACCGCCGCACCATCGAGCGTCGCATCCAGGGCATGGAAGAGTGGCTGGCCAACCCGAGTCTGATGCGCGCCGACAAGGACGCCGACTACGCCGAGATCATCGAGATCGATCTGGCGGAGCTCAAGGAGCCGGTCCTCTGCGCCCCGAACGATCCGGACGACGCCCGCCTGCTCTCCGACGTGGCCGGCCAGAAGATCGATGAGGTGTTCATCGGTTCGTGCATGACCAACATCGGCCACTTCCGCGCCGCGGGCAAGCTGCTCGAGAAGCAGCCGCCCGGCAGCCTGAAGACCCGCCTATGGCTGGCGCCGCCGACCAAGATGGACCAGCACCAGCTGACCGAAGAGGGCTACTACGGCATCTACGGCCGCGCCGGTGCACGCATGGAGATGCCCGGCTGCTCGCTGTGCATGGGGAACCAGGCCCGCGTCGCCGCCAAGAGCACCGTGGTCTCCACCTCGACCCGGAACTTCCCGAACCGCCTCGGCGATGGTGCCAACGTGTACCTCGCCTCTGCGGAACTGGCGGCCGTCGCCGCCGTGGAAGGTCGTCTGCCCACCGTCGATGAGTACCGCCGCTATATGGGCGAGTTCGACGCCATGGCCGGCGAGATCTATCGCTACATGAACTTCCACGAAATCGAGGAGTATCAGAATGCCGCTTCCAGCGTGATTCCAATCACTCAAGAAGCCTGATAGCCCAGTTTTCTGATATCCTCACTTTCGACTCCGATGCTCGCAACATCGAATGGCCGCTCTCGCGGCGGCCTGAGCCGATGACAGAAGCGCCCCCGGTGGGGGCGCTTTTTTCGTTGCTTCTCTTGATCGCTGCGACTCTTGATCGCGACTCTTGATCGCGACTCTTGATCGCGACTCTTGATCGCGTCTCTTGATCGCGTCTCTTGATCGCGTCTCTTGATCGCGCCTCTGACCCTGGCCACCCACCAAAGCCGTCTTTCACCCTGCCGCGAGTGTGGCATCATCAACACATTGATTTACGTGCAAGGAGCCACGACATGAGTCATATCATCACCCCGGATATCTGCGACGCTCATCCCGAGGTGCGGGTTCTGGATCCGCTGTTCATCAACTTCGGCGGCCGCGAAGCCTTTTGCGGGCCGATCCGTACCGTGAAGTGCTTCGAGGACAACTCCCTGGTCAAGCAGGCCGTGGCCGAACCCGGCGAGGGTGCGGTGCTGGTGGTGGATGCCGGCGGTTCCCAGCGTTGCGCCATGCTCGGGGACATGCTGGCCGAACAGGCCGCCGATAACGGCTGGAGCGGGGTGATCCTGTACGGCTGCGTGCGCGACGTGGACGTGCTGGCCGAGACCGAACTGGGTGTCCAGGCCCTGGGCGCCCATCCGCGAAAGAGTGAAAAGCGCGGCGAAGGTCAGCGCGATATCCCGGTGACTTTCGCCGGGGTGACGCTCACCCCCGGCGAATGGCTCTACGCCGACAACAACGGCATCGTCGTAGCCAATGAGCGCCTGCCCCTCGAGGGCTGAGGCGTCTGACCCACCATGCTGGCCCTTTCTCAGCTGAGCCGGGATGTGCTGCGCACCCTGCGCGACCACCTCCGGCCTCTGATTGTCTATCATCTGTTCTTCACCCTGCTGGCTTCGCTGCTGCTGCTGCCGGCAGTGGCCTGGAGCCTGACCCGACTGCTCGCCCGCTTTGGCCGCCCGGTGATCAGCAACGCCGAGCTGGTCGACATCCTGATGAGCGTCGGCGGTGCGCTCTGGCTGCTGGCCGCCATCGGCCTCACCTTTCTGATGCTCTATCTCCAGCAGGCGGGGATGATCCTGGTATCGGCGCGCCCCAGGGATAACCATGTCCGCCTGGCCTTCGAAGCGCTGTGGTGGACCCTGCGCCGGCTGCCCCAGCTGGCCGCCCTGGTCGTGGTGCAGGTAGGCGTCCACCTGCTGCTGGTGCTTCCCGTTGCGTTCGCCATCGCCTGGCTCTACGGCCTCTTCCTGGGCGGGCTGGACCCCTATTATATTCAGCGCGTGCGCCCGCCGGCGCTGTGGCAGTTCCTGGCCATCGGCCTGCCGCTGGCGATCACCTGGGCGACCATCGCCGCCACCCTCTACTTCCGCTGGATCCTGGCCCTGCCGCTCGTGGCACTGGAGGGGCTGTGGCCCCGCCAGGCGCTGGCACGCAGCCACCGGCTGACCCATGGGCGCAAGGGGCCGATCGCCGTGGCGGTGATCTCCCTGCTGCTGGTGATCATCGCCCTGCCCTTGCTGGTCACCCAGTTCTTCGACCGGCTGTTCACGCCGATGCTGTGGTGGCTGCCGGAACGCAACGCCGTGCTGGTGCCGGCCACCCTGGCCTACCTGACCGCCTACGTGCTGCTGACCCTGGCCATCACCTTCGTCGGCATCGCCGCCAACGCCCTGCTCTCCGCCTGTCTCTATTTGCGTTTGGCCCACCGCGAACCTCAACCGGCCCCACCCCTCGGCGACGCCCATCCTGGCCGGTTGGCCTGGGCGTTGGAACTGGGGGTGATCGCCTTTGCCCTCTCTCAGGCGTGGCTGATCGTCAACAGCTTCGAGTTACGCGACGAGGTCGCCGTCATCGCCCACCGGGGCAGTTCCATGGACGCACCGGAGAACACCTTGTCGGCCGTGGAGCAGGCACTCGCCGACGGCGCCGACATCGTCGAGCTGGACGTACGCCTCACCGCCGATGGCGAGGTGGTGCTGTTCCACGACCGCAGCCTGACACGCCTGACCGGCGACCGGCGCAACCTTGGTGAAGTGACGCGAGAAGAGTTGGCGACCTTCGATGTGGGTAGCTGGTTCGGCGACGCCTTCCAGGGAGAGCGGATTCCCGGCCTCGACGATGCCCTCGTCGCGGTCCGTGGTCGAGGCGCGCTGATGATCGACATGAAGCCGGATCCCGGTCGCGAGGTGGCGCTGGTGGAGGCGGTCATCGCCACTCTCCACGAAGAGGCGGTGCGGCGCAGGCGCTGTCTGGACAAAGCCGTCGACGTCCAGGCGGGCGCCTCATGCGGCGACCCGGATGTGATCGGCGAGATGCGACTGGCGACCATGTCGGCGGCACTGGTCGAAGAGACTCGCGCCCGGGAACCCGAGCTCAAGGTAACCCTGCTGGCTCAGCTAATTCTACCCGGCACCCTGGACCGTCGCGGCTTCGACGCCTTGGGGCTTCGGCATAATCGCATTAACCAGAGTGAGATCCGACTGGCCCGCCACTACGGCTATGAGGTCCACGCCTGGACGATCAACGACAGGGCGCGAATGTCACAGCTGATCGACCTGGACGTGGACGCCATCATCACCGATCGTCCGGCAATGCTCGCCGAGCTGCTGAACGACCGCCGCGAACTCGGCGACGGCGCCCTGCTGCTGGTGAAGTTGCGCAACTGGCTGCGCTATTGATCCTTCACCGTCTCATTAATCGCCCATCACCACCCCTTCCCTGCGCGGGTCGGCGCCACCGAAGAAACCCGACTCGGTGCGCAGGATCGCCTGCAGGCCGCTGACCAGTTCCCGCTCGCTGACGTCGTGGCCGCGGTCGTTCAGGGCCTCGAGTGTCTCGGTCGGGAAACGCCCCTCTTCAAGGAACACCGGGCCGCCCAGGGTGATGGCATGGGGCAGATCCAGCGCTTCCTGGGCGTCAAGCCCCCAGTCGAGCATTGCCACCAAGGCCTTGGCGGTGTAGTGGATGATGGCCGCCCCACCCGGCGAGCCAAGGCTCGCCACCAGTTCGCCGCTGTCACGATCGAAGACCAGGGTCGGGCTCATGCTGGAGCGCGGCCGCTTGTTCGCCTCCACGCGGTTGGCGATGGGGTCGCCCGCCTCGTCTTCCGGGGTGAAGGAGAAGTCGGTGAGCTCGTTGTTGAGCAGGTAGCCCCCCGGCAGACCGGTGCCGCCATCGACGAGGATCCGCGCGCCGAAGGCGGCCTCGATGGTGGTGGTCATGGCGATGGCGTTGCCGTGCTCGTCGACGATGCTGATATGACTGGTGCCGTATTCAGGCTGGTCGGGGTGTTGACCCCAGGCGGTGGCAAGTTCGCCGGGATTGCCCGGCTGGGCGCCACCGCTGCCCAGGCTCTCCTCGCCGACGAGCTCGGCCCGCAGGGCCAGGTAGTCGGGGGTGAGCATCACCGACCAGTCGCCGCCTGGGGCCTCGACGAAGTCCGGATCGGCGATATACCTGCCGCGATCGGCGAAGGCCAGCCGCGCGGCCTCGAGAAACTGATGCAGCCAGGGCTCGGAGGGCACGCCTTCCTCGACCGCTGGATCCACCTCGGGCAGATGATCGAGAACGCCGAGGATCTGCATCACGGTGAGATGGCCGGACGAAGGCGGCGGAAAACCGCATACCTCATAGGACATCCAGGCAGTGCAGAGGGGATCGCGCCGCTTGGCCTCGTAGCCGGCCAGGTCGGCGGTGGTAATCGCGCCGCCGCGGGTGTGGTGCCCCTGTACCCGGGCCACCAGATCCTCAGCGATGGGACCCTCGTGCAGAGCGGCGCTGCCGTGCTCAGCAATCTCAGTCAAGATGGCAGCCAGCGCCGGGTTCTTCAGAGTGACGCCGGCCTGCAGCGGCTCACCGTTTGGATAGTAGAAGGCGCTGCCCAGCGGGTCATCGCGCAGCGGCTGTTCGCTGGCCAGGCTGGTCGCCAGGCGCGGGCTCACCACGAAGCCCTGCTCAGCCAAGTGAATGGCGGGAGCGAACAGCTCAGACCAGGGCAGCCGGCCGTGCTCGGCGTGAGCCAGTTCCAGCATGCGCAGCGTACCTGGCACACCCACCGATAGGCCGCTGGCCGCGGCCTCCATGAACGGCAACGGCTCACCCGTTTCGTCGAGGAACAACTGGCCGTTCACTGCGGCCGGCGCGGTTTCGCGACCGTCATAGGCAGCCACCGCCTCGCCGTCGTGGTGCATCAGGAAGGCACCGCCGCCGATGCCGCTGGACTGCGGCTCCACCAGCGCCAGCACCATCTGCACCGCCACGGCGGCATCGATGGCGCTGCCGCCCGCTTTCAGCACCTGATAACCGGCATCGGTAGCCAGCGGATTGGCGGCGGCCACCGCGAACCGCTCGGTGGCCCAGCCGGGCTTCTCCTCGCTGGCGGAGCTGACCTCGGGCGCGATGGCCGGCAGGTCATACTGGAAGGCGACCTCGGCCTGGGCCACAAGCGGCAGACCAAGCATCAGCGTCGCGGTAACCGGCACCACCAGGCGGCGGCGGAAGGGAATGGCAGGCAGGATCATGAGACAGGCTCCTTGTCGCTGGGATTCACCTGGGGGAGTCTGTCAGCATAGACGAAAGACGCCCGGCCGACGGAGGTCGACCGGGCATCTTTGTCACCGCTGGCGACTTCTTCCAGTCGCGACTTATTCCAGGGTTTCGCCCGCCAGCATGAACCAGGTCTCCAGGACCGCATCCGGATTGAGCGACACCGAATCGATGCCCTGTTCCATCAGCCACTTGGCGAGATCAGGATGATCCGACGGTCCCTGTCCGCAGATACCCACGTACTTGCCCTGGGCCTTACAGGCCTGAATAGCCATGGCCAGCAGCTTCTTGACCGCCGGGTTCCGCTCGTCGAACAGGTGGGCAACGATCCCGGAGTCGCGATCCAGCCCCAGGGTAAGCTGGGTCAGGTCGTTGGACCCGATGGAAAAGCCGTCGAAATATTCGAGAAACTCGTCGGCGAGCAGGGCGTTGGCCGGCAGCTCGCACATCATGATGACCTTGAGGCCGTTGTCACCGCGTTTGAGGCCGTTGGCGGCCAGCAGCTCGACCACCTGGCGCGCCTCGTCGGTGGTGCGTACGAAGGGCACCATGATCTCGACGTTATCCAGGCCCATCACCTCGCGAACCCGCTTGAGCGCCCGGCACTCCAGCTCGAAGCAGGGGCGGAAGGCGTCGGAGATGTAGCGCGAGGCGCCGCGGAAGCCGAGCATCGGGTTCTCTTCGCCCGGCTCGTAGAGCTTGCCGCCGATCAGGTTCTCGTACTCGTTGGACTTGAAGTCCGACAGGCGCACGATGACTCGCTGGGGGTGGAAGGCGGCGGCCAGGGTGGAGATGCCCTCGACAAGCTTGTCCACGTAGAAGTCCACGGGGCTGGTGTAGCCGGCGATGCGCAGGTCGATGGTCTGCTGCAGATCGGCAGGCAGGGTGTCGTAGTCGAGCAGTGCCTTGGGGTGCACGCCGATCATGCGGTTGATGATGAACTCCAGGCGCGCCAGGCCGACACCGGCACTGGGCAGGCTGGCAAAGCCGAAGGCGCGGTCGGGGTTGCCCACGTTCATCATGATCTTGAAGGGGATCTCGGGCATGGCATTGACGCTGGTCACGCTGCGATCGAAGGCCAGCAGCCCCTCATAGACGTGGCCGGTGTCGCCCTCGGCGCAGGAGACCGTGACCTCGCGGCCATCCGCCAGGACCTCGGTGGCGTCGCCGCAGCCCACCACCGCAGGAATCCCCAGCTCACGGGCGATGATCGCCGCGTGACAGGTGCGTCCGCCGCGATTGGTGACGATGGCCGAGGCGCGTTTCATGATCGGCTCCCAGTCGGGATCGGTCATATCGGTGACCAGCACATCTCCTGGATGCACCTTATTCATGTCCTCAGGGGAGAACACCACCTTGACGGCACCCTGGCCGATACGCTGGCCAATAGCGCGACCGGAAATCAGGTTGCGCCCCTTCTCCTTGAGTTGGAAGCGCTCTAGCTGGCCGCCCTCCTGCTGGGAAACCACGGTCTCGGGGCGTGCCTGGACGATATAGAGCTCGCCGTCGTCACCGTCTAGCGCCCACTCGATATCCATGGGGCGCTGGTAATGCTGCTCGATGGTCACCGCCTGCCGGGCCAGAGACATGATCTGCTCATCGTTGATGCAGAAGCGGCCACGCTCCTTGAGCGGCACATCAACGGTTTCCACGGACTTGCCGGCGCTGGCCTCCTGACCGTAGATCATCTTGATCAGCTTGGAGCCCAGGTTACGGCGCAGAACCGCGGGGCGGCCGGCGGCCAGAGTGGGCTTGTGGACGTAGAACTCGTCGGGGTTCACCGCGCCCTGCACCACCGTCTCGCCCAGGCCCCAGGAGGCGGTAACAAAGACGGCGTCACGATAGCCGGACTCGGTATCCAGCGTGAACATCACCCCGCTAGCACCGGTCTCTGAACGCACCATCTTCTGCACGCCGGCCGAAAGCGCCACATTCTCGTGGGCGTAGCCGCGGTGGACACGATAGGAGATGGCGCGGTCATTGAAGAGCGAGGCGAACACCTCGTGCACCGCGCGCTTGATATTGTCGAAGCCCTCGATGTTGAGGAAGGTCTCCTGCTGGCCGGCGAAGGAGGCGTCCGGCAGGTCCTCGGCGGTAGCCGATGAGCGCACGGCGACCTTGAGGCTGGCATGCCGGGCAAGGAGCTGCTCGTAGGCGTTACGCAGGTGCTGCTCGAAGGTCGGCGGAAGCGGCGTATCAATGATCCACTGACGGATCTCAGCGCCGGTTTTGGCCAGGGCAGTGACATCGTCCACGTCCAGGGTGGCCAGCGCCCTGTTGATGCGCTCGTTGAGGCCCTCGTGGGAGAGGAATTCGCGGTAGGCGTGGGCGGTGGTGGCGAAGCCGCCGGGCACAGTCACCCCAGCGTCTGCCAGGTTGGAAATCATTTCACCGAGGGAAGCGTTCTTGCCTCCGACACGGTCTACGTCGTCCATGCCCAGCACATCGAACCACAGAATATAATTGTCCACGGGACCCCCTTGGCTTACCACGACAGGTGACCATACCGGAAAGGCATGATGAGATGGTCGGCACTCTATCAAGAGGGTGCCATATTCGCCATTGGTCTAAACGGGTAGGGGGTGGAGGATTTTTACAACAGCGGGTCGATTCCACGGATTTCTGTAGTCAACTAACATAATACCCCGGCTGCCGATGCTTGTGGCCAGCGGCCGAGGCACCGACAATGGACCCAGCACCGACACGATTTCATTAACATCTTCTGCGACGACAACGATATGACGCGTACCGCCTTCTTCATCTCCGACGGCACCGGCATCACCGCCGAGAGCCTGGGACGTAGCCTGCTGGCCCAGTTCGAGAACGTCGAAATCCGCATGGTCACCAAGCCCTACATCGACTCGGTGGAGAAAGCCGAAAATCTGGTGGCCATCATCAACGGCACCGCGGTGAAAGACGGCGAGAAGCCGATCATCATCGACACCATCGTCGACAGTAATATTCGCGATGCCATTCGCCAGGCCGAGGGCTTCATGGTCGATATCTTCTCGACCTTTCTCAAGCCCCTGGAGCAGGAGCTAGCGACACACTCCAGCTACAGCGTGGGCCGCACCCACTCCATCGGCAAGGATGAGGTCTATATGGACCGTATCCACTCGGTGCACTTCGCCCTGGACAACGACGATGGCGCCCGCACCCACCAGTACGACAAGGCCGACGTGATCCTGGTAGGCGTCTCGCGCTGCGGCAAGACACCAACGTCGCTCTATCTGGCGCTGCAGTTCGGCATCCGCGCCGCCAACTACCCGCTCACCGAGGACGATCTCGACGAGGATGGCACCCTGAAGCTCCCCAAAGCGCTGGTGCCCCACCGCCATAAGCTGTTCGGCTTGACCATCGACCCGCGCCGCCTGGCGGCGATCCGCCACGAGCGCCGACCCAACAGCCGCTACAGCTCCATGGACCAGTGCGCACAGGAGGTGGGTCAGGCCGAAAGCCTCTACCGGCAGTTGCATATCCCCTTTATCGATGCCACCCGCTTCTCGGTGGAAGAGATCTCCACCCGCATGATCGCCGAGACGGGGCTGACCCGGCGCTTCTCGCCGCGATAACCAAGACACATCCTCTGGCCAACAGTTACCGGTCGACAATTCCCAGCGTGGCAGTTACCACATCGCCGCTGCGGAGCCGCTCTCCGGGCAGTGGCGCCTGGTGGATGACCCCCACGTCATCAGCGCCGGCGCGCTCGATCATTCCAGCAAATTCGATCACCAGGTCGAACTGCTCCAGACGCTCTGTGGCCACTGACGCTGACAGCGGAATGAGATTCGGCACTATGCGTATCTGCTCGGCCCCGGGCGGAGCCGGCACCGGCACGATGCGAAATTTGATTGTGGCCGAGACGCTACCTTCGTAGTCATAGCGATTCTGATAACCGGCATCCACAGGCGTGGCGTAAAGCTTGGGGGACAGCATGCTCGACATGCGGCCCTTACTAGCCAGCGGCGCGGACGTTGGCTGAATGGCCAGGGGTCTCGGCGCCACGGTCATCGTTTCTGCTCCCGTCGAGCGACTGGCCGTGGTGCTGCCGGACACGACCAGGCTAACCTTGATTTCACCCTCGGCTTCGGGAATGGCATAGAACGTCGGCCGCCAGCCGCTTTCTCGGAGCAGGCGCACCGCCTCATCCCCATCGGCATAAAGTGCCAGCACCTGCTGGATGGCCTGGTCATCGAGGGCTCGCTGAGCCGACGCCACACCATCACCCACAGCCGCGATGATCTCTCCCAGGGGGGCGGCGGTGACGTCGCTGACCAGTCGCTTGATATCAGTCATTGGTCATTCTCCTGATTGCCCCGCACCGCAGCCACCACGACGCTGATACGTCCATCGGTCTCATCCAGCACGCTGCCGGCCTCGGGCATCTGCTGGAAAATGGCGCCCGCAGGATGCTTGCTTGACAGGGCCTCGATCACTTCGAGCGCGAGCCCGGCTCCCAACGCGATACGCCTGGCAGGCCCCACTGTCTGCCCGATCAGATCCGGCACTCTTGCCGACGCGGACTCCCTACGTTTGGGTGGGTCCAGGCGCAGCACCAGTTCCGATACGTTCTCGGGCCGGATATCCCGTGCTTCGACGGCATCCAGGGGATGAAAGCGCGCTCCGGCCTCTGAGACGATGCCCCGCAATCGTATCTCGGCACCGACAAGCTCCAGCCCACCCTGATCGCGGGACTGATTGAGGGCTCCGGACATGGCACCCGCCAGGTTATTGATCGTGGGCGAACTCTCCTGACTGCGCCGAATCACCTCGAGGTCCTGGCGTAATGTCTCTCGCTCGGTCTCGACACGTTTGAGGCTCTCGTTAAGTTCGCTTTCCCGAGAGACCTTGACCTCCAACTGCGCCTCAAGCTGCTGGCGCTTGAGGGTCTCGGCGGTCAGCATCTCGGAATACACGCCCATGACACGTGCATCGATGGCCGGCTTGTCAACGATCGCCTCGCCAAGTTCACGCTCGGGCAACGTGACGCTCTCTCGCCTATCCCTGAGCACCGCTCCATCCCGCGTTTCACTGAGCACGGCACCTCCACGCAGCAGATCCGCCACGTTGGCACTGGTGCCGATCACCCGGTCGGGGCGAGTGCGCAGATTGATTTGCGGGGCGGCGGTGCCTGGCCCCGGCAGCATCGTGACTTCTCCAAAGGCAGCCTGAACGGTTGTCCGCGTGGCCGCATAAGTGGCGTTCTGGGCGAGCACTTCGACGGGCTGGCGATCCGGACGCACCAACCGCAGAGCAGGCGCGAAGCTGCCTTCGCCCTCGACCACCCCCTGCAGCTTGAGGTCACCCTGTGCGTTGGTTCGTCCCTGGGCAAGTGCCACCCAGCCGCGGGTCAGATGGAATGCCTGGGCCTCCGCGGGCGCATTCTGCTCCGGCTGCCCCGCGCCATTGATCAGCCGTGCGCTGATCTGAAGCTTTCGCGTCATGACTCACTCCCTCCCACGATCAGACGCGTCACCGCTCCCTGAGCCTCGGCCTTTACCACCACTGACTTTCCACCCAGGGAGCCGGTGCTTAGGGACAGCCGCACATATCCCTGCTCGTCGGTGAGTACCGTCTGGCTCGGGAGCAGCGCAAGACGCTGCGTAGGTGTGGGGCGAAAGCCGATCAGCCGCTCGGTCATGTCGACGTCGACCTGCAGTTCGATGAAGGCATCGGTCAAGCGCTCGCCGGCGGTATTCGACAAAAGGATGTCGATGGCCGGGCCATCAGCATTGTGTACCAGTGCCATCTCCAAAAGCGCCGCGGGTCGCCCGCCGTGAGTAGGCGTGGAAACCAGTCGGCCGGAGATTCGCGAGGTGATATCCGTCTCGCGATTGCCACCGGAACTCGATGTGCGCGGGAACAGCTTGAGTATCGGCGCCGCCGTGCTGGGTTGATTCGAGGTTTGTTCGGAAAACTCCACCTCGAAAGTGAAATCGAGATAGGGAATCTCGTACCCCATGCCTCCTTCGCTGATCCGGCCGGCCTCGCTCAGGGTATCCTGAGCCGTGCGCAGGGCATCGGCTAGGCCCACCAGCATGTCGCGAACGGCATCGGCAGCAATCTGACCACCACGACTCATGGACTGTCTCCCGGCAGGAAACGCGACCGTTGGCGCGAGCGCTGGACACGCTCGTCATCGGCCTGTTGACGTTGCCGCTCGAGGCGACGGGCCTCGAGCGCCCTATCGCGTGCCTGCTCGGCACGCGTATCGAGATCCCCACTGCCCCCGGTGACCACGGACAGCAGACGATCACGCCTCTCGGTGTAGTAACGCTCCACGCGTGTGGACAAGATATCGCGGGTCGCTTGCCAACGATCAGGTAGGTTTGGCCGCTCAACCGCCGACACGGGCGGCCGTCGTGGTGCATCGTCCGGTTCATCCGGCGAAAGCCCCGTGCGACTCGCTGACGCCTGAAGACGATCTCTCAGTGCCAGTCCGCGGATCAGCCGCTGCCCCGTTCGCAGGGTGGGCACCGGATCACTGTCAACCGCCTGGTCGCTCTCGGCAGCGCCACCCAGACGTGCTGCTTCTCCGGCATGTCGCCATGAACGGTCCCATTGGCGCAGGTCGTTAATGTCACGCCGACGCGCCCAGGCCTCATCGGCCTGACGACGCTCACCCAATGGGGTGACGGGAAAACGCCGCGTCTCGCCAGACGGTTCGCTCGCTCTTCCGCTCAGTGTCGCCATACGCTCCTCGAGGGCGAGGCGCTCGGCCTGGAGAGTGGCCAATTCGGGGGGCAGTGACAACGCGGAGGAGCCCACCTCACTGGCCGATTGCGGATCGAAATCGCCTGCGTGAGGTGACTCTTCTTCCAGCAGCGACGTCCAGCTATTGCGAGGCATGGGCTACTCCGTTGGTGTATTGATCATGGCCCGGATACGCTCCTCCAGAATCGACGGTGGCGGCACGGTGACCAGCTTGGTTCGCATCAGCGAGCTGCCCTCGGCCGAATATTGGTACTTGCTGGAAAAGCTTGCCGACACCGTCGAGACCTGCATCTTGGCGCTGGCAGAAAGAAAGCCGACCTTGCCGCTCACCGAGGCGTTCACCTGGGTTGAGGAGCGACGGCTCTCGGTCTGAGACGCCATGGAAATGGACATCTTCACCTCGATCAGCGTATCCACAAATTGATAGAAGGTCGGCGTGAAGCCCAGCTCAAGAAGCGAGTAGCCTTCACTGTTACCGTCGCCAAGATCGACAAGGTTGGTACGCTCGGTCGATGCCGCTCCCCCTTCCTCTTCGGATTCCGGCGCATAGCCGGCCATGAGTCTGGCGATCTTGAGCGACGTGAGATCGAGCTCGTACTGAGCCTCGGCGATGCCCAGGCCCATGGACTTGATCATTTCCGGAAACGGCACGTTAAGGAGATCCTGGCCGACGCTCATCATTCACCTCCGTCATCCGGAGTTGGCAGCTCCGCTTCCATGCGTCGGCGACGAGCCTCTTCCTCGATTTCCATGAAACCGCGAATGCGATCCGTCAGTACGCCGGGAGGCGGCACCGGTACCAGCTTGGTACGCAAGAGGCTTGCACCCTCGGCGGAGTAGCTGTATTTGCTGGCATAGGTGGCATCCACCTGAGTGGTTTGCACCGAACTGTCGCTGCTGTAGCTCCTCGAACGCTTGCCACCGAAAAGCGACATGATACCGCCACCCTTGCGGGAGCTTTCACGGCTGTTGCTGGCGTCGCGGCTGGCATTTGACGTGGTGCGGCTGTAACTCCGTTCGCGGGTCATGCGAATGGCGATCTTGACCTCGATGATGGTGTCGACGAACTGGTAAAACGTCGGGGTGAAGCCAAGCTCCATCATCGACAACCGGGTCGGGACACGAATCACTGCATCCTGAACCGATTGAGGCAGCGAGGATGCGGCAGTCGTGCCATCGGTCGCACTGCCCAGTGCATCGGCCTGGGATTCGCTGACCCCATCCAGCTCACGGATGATCTCGATGACCACTTCCTTGAGCTTGATGGAATCCTCGTCCAGGGCACCCGTCAGGGCATCATCGAAGATGGCGAATGCCAGCGCCTGCTTGACCGTCATGTACTCATAGCCAAAGAACACACGGCTATCATCGAAGGTCTGATTACCCTCTCGGTCGAATACCGATTGCAGTCCGCCCATCATCTCGGCGGTGCGCATCGACCCCTGGTCGAGCTGGAACTGGCTGTCGGCGATGGCGAATGCCATGTCGCGAATCATGTCCCCCATGGGGACGTCCAGTAGATCTTGTCCAATGCTCATGAGCCCACTCCTGATCGTGTTGTCGTTGTGTGTCAGTCAGTGACATCTTGCCAGTCAAAACACGCCGGTATTGCGGCTATTCCACCTCGCGCTGGCGCTCTCGCAGCAACGCCATAAAGGCCTCGGGTGGCGGCAGCGACACCAGGCGTGCCGCAATCGATGAGCTACCCGAGGCCTCGACGGAAAACTTGCGGGCATAGCCAACCGACACCGTGGCGGCCGCCATGTAAACCCCGGTGTTCACCCCACCGGTCACCGATGCGTTCACCGAGGTATCGGTTGTCTCGCTGATGGTGAAGCTGAGCTTTGCCTCTACCGTTGCTTCGGTGTAGGCATAGAAGCTGGGGGTGAAGCCAAGGGACAGCAGGTTGTAAGCCTGTCCGTCGATCTCGACCTCGGTCTCGGCCATGATCCTTGCCATCTCCACCGAATTGCGATCCAGAGCGAACTGGCCCTCGGCGATGGCGAGGCCCAGCTTCTCGATGATCTGCGGCAAGGGGGCCGAGACCAGCGCCTGGGTAGTGCGGGTGGCGGCACTCATGAGCGACGCTCCGACTGCAAGGCACGAATCGCCTCGACGAACAGTTCAGGAGGCGGCACCGAGACCAGCCGCGCGGAGATCTGGCTGTTGCCGGTGACGGCCATGTTGAACTGGCGCGATTCGCGCTTGTCGACGGTGACACCGACTGCCACGGTGGTGTTCTGTCCCTCACGGCTCTCTGTCTGTGCCGAGCGGGTGCGAGTGAACTGCTCGGTCACCGTGAGTCCCTCGCTGCCCGTGAGCGAGAGCGCCTGTGATGAACGACTGAACAAATAGACCTCGAAGGCATCGGTGGCTCGCGACACCTGGACCACATGTCCCAGGCGGCTGGCACGCAGTGACTCCGTGCCATTGATCGCCACGGTGAGGTTGTGCGCATGGGCCTCGGCAGTGCCGACGGCCTGCCCCCCTCCCGCAGCGCCACTGAACGGGAAGTTATCGCCATCAATGGTCACGCTGTTCCCCGACAGGTTCATCGGCTGCGTGGCCCAAAGAAACACGAAACCGTTCTGCGCAGCGGGGCTGGCAATCCGGTCAGGCGACACATTGCTCAGGGTGGCGCCTCCCGTGCTCCTGAGTGACAGCCAGTAGTGGGTGCGGCCGGGAGTAAAGATACGGGTCACACGCCAATCCTGATCAGGCACCCCATCGTCGGCATCGGCATCCGCGGCGCGTCCCTCGCCGCGACTCGCCACAAGTTCAATATTGTCGGGATCGACGCCGTTCTCGACCAGAAAATCGTAGACGAACTGCCCGCGAGCCGTGCCCAACAGCAGGTTGTCCGCCGCGGATCCGACTCGGTCGGTGAGCCCCTCGATGCGCACGGCGGTGCCCATGGCAGCGAAGCCTCGCGCCAGCTCCAGCAAGTGGCCGCGGTGCGCGTCCTCCTGAAACTCCGCCTCGCCGGTGTCGAAGGTGACCCTGAAGGAAGGTTGGTCGTCTGGCCGAGGAGGATGCAGGGTCGTCGAAAATCCGCCCGCCGCGTCGATCTGTGCCTCGACATGGGCCGCATAGGCGGCGAGATCCGCCTGGGCAGTGGTAGACACCGTCGTCTCGCCGTTGAGCACATACTCGGTGGCGGCGTTGTCATGGATGGCGATCAGCCCATTGGCGTGGGGCGTACGCAGAAAAGCCACCGATCGCGGGGTGACCACCACGCGGTCCTGAGGGGCATCGGTCTCGATGACAAGTTCCCGAGTAGGTCGCTGGAAGACCACGGTCTTTATCTCATCCCCGGCCGTCAGCAGGTCGCGCAGGCTGCGCAGGCGCGCCAGCGGGTCCTCGCCGATGGGCACTACCTGGTTGCCCGCCACCGCCAGCGCACCCTGCGAGCTGGCCTGATAGCTCAAACGTGCCTGGCGCATCTCGCTGCGCGTCCCGCTGGCGGTCTCGGTCTCGCTGCTACTGGATTGGCTCGACGACTGGCCGCCGGAATCAAAGCGCGCGTTGGCGGCAAAGCCGAACTCATCGCGCTTGCCGACTTCGAGCCGAAGTTGCAGCGACACCGACACATCGGCGTGCTGATAATGGTAGAAGGCCGGCATCAGCCCCAGCTCCAGCAAGGTGCGTTCACCGAGATCCTCACGGGCCCGCGTAAAAGCCTCCATTTGCTTCACCGAATTCTCATCGAGCGCGGTCTGGGCCTTGGCGATACCAAGCCCGAGTTCCTTGATGAACTCGGCGACGCTGGCGTCCGCCAGCACTTCACCCGGGGTCAAGCCATCGTAATCGGCCATGTCGGCCTCCTTCTCCCTCAGGAGCGTGGTGGGGTAACCTCTTGATGTCGGGGAAATGAACGGCGGTCGACATGCGTCTCGCTCATGCGCGCCAGATCGGGACGCAGGGTGTCGCGGCGAACGGTGTAATAGCCGTGTCTAGCCTGGGCCTCATCGAGGCGCTCGGGCGTCAACGTCAGGGCGCGTGCGCGCCACCCCTGGATCTCCTCGGCCAGGGGCAGGCGACCTGGCCTGGCAATGGCGATTGACTCGGCAAGGCGAAGATCGGCGTCCCTCTCGCGCCCAAGCCTCAACAGCAGCAGAGCCTGGCGCAGCAACAGGGTGGCGTGGTCACGACGCTGCAGGGGATTCGGGGACGGGACCTCGGAAAGCTCGCGACCCGCCGACTCGCATAGCGATAGCGCCGGTTCGAGTCGGCCGGCGCGTTCAAGGCTGTCAAGAATACAGTCGGTATAGTGCCGGGCGAAGGGGCCGGGCGCCGAGAGCGATTGCGCCATGCGCAGGCCCGTGCGGTAACACTCGAGTGCCATGTCGTGATCACCGGCGACGGCGGCCAGCTTGCCGCGCTCAACGATCGACAGATGGGCCAGATGGCGGTTGCTGGTTCTGGTTGACGATTCCACGGGGCTCATACCCTGGCCTCCGTTATCTCGGGTGGGGTATAACGCGTCTTGGCACCGACACCCGACAAGGCCTCGGAGAGGGTTCGAGCCTCGAGATCAGAGAGGTTGGAGGCGATGATGGCCGGCAGGTTCTCGGGAACCGGCATGCCCAGTCGCGTGAGCGTGGCGCACAGAGCGGACCCATCGCGGGCCGACTCGACGCGCAGCCCGGCACGCTCGAAGCCCGCAGGCTCAAGCACCACGTTAAGCCCAACGGCACGCGCCTGGGCAGCCATATGCTCGGCCTCTTTCCGCGGGCATGCGTCGGCAAGCCCCAGGGGCGCGTTAGCCAAAACTCGTGGCGCAAGGTGGGGCGGGATTTTGAAACATGCTTCGAGCACCTGTGCCACCCGGGAATGGGCGAGAGAAACGTCAGCGCCTTTCGATAAGCCATCATCGGCCGGGTAGCGCACTCCGTTGTCACCGTCCGTTCCGGACAGCACCACATCCCAACGCACCAGGTCACGATTCACCAGGCGAAGGTCGTCTCGCCCTCTGATCATCGACCAGACCCGCTTGGCGCCAGCCTGCGACAGACCAACGGACAGTAGGCCATTCGGCCTTGCCGTCGCTGACAGGCCAAGTTCGGCAGCAAGCGGCGCAGGAAGTTGAGCCCCGCGAGCGACGTGCAGATCGAACAGGCTCTCTTCACGCCGTGCCCGACTGACAACCACACCTGGCCCGAGGCGATTGGAGAGACGCTCGCATAGCGCCTCGCCAACCTCGCCGAGGACGACACCCGGCGGCAGCGCCAGCAGCGCGAAGGCTCGATCGACCTTGATACCGAGAAATTCGCCGAGCGCTTCGGCGATGGCGGGCGTACGGGAAGGGTCGTTGACATGCACGGCCACCTCGAAGAGCGGCGTCGGCGGCACTGGCGTGCCGTGAAGCTCGAGACGCACCTCGAGGCCCAGCCCCTCAAGAAGTTCGTGCAGGGCATGGGATGTCACATGATCGAGATCGTCGACCAGAAGGGCGGGAGCCTGGCAAAGAGTTTTGGCCAGCTCGTGCAAAGACCGCGAGAGCCCCCTGGAGAGCACCGGCAACTGGGCCAGTGAGAGCTCTCCAATCGACACCACGATGAGTTGCCACCGAGAATCTGGTGATGCCTTCGCACGATCCATAAGCCCTCCACGACACGTCGTGGGACCGACAAGCAGATGCCGGTACTCTCTGAGCTCACCCTTTCATATGGATATGGTGTCAGGGGTACCAGTCGCTAATCGAAAGCTAGGTCAAGCCGTGGGAACCGTCAAAGAGCATCGCTCGAAGTTGCGAATTGAGAGTTGCGAATTGAGAGTTGCGAATTGCGACAGGTGATCAGCGGACCACCCCGGCTCTCCTCAAGCGCTGAATGTCATCCTGGGTGAGGCCCATCTCGATGAGAATCGAGTCGCTGTCCTGGCCGATTCGCGGCGGGGCCACATCGCTGGTGGCCGACTCACCGTCAAAGCGCAGCGGGTTGGCCACCTGAGGCACGTCCAGCTCGCCTCGCTTCAAGGTGCGATGCAGCTTGCGATGCTGCACCTGGGGGTCGTCGAACACCTCGGTGAGCGTATTGATGGGGCCGGCGGGAATGCCACGGGTCTCAAGCTCGGCGAGCCATTCGTCGCGATCGCGTGTCATGAGGATTGCCTGAATCATCTGCACCAGCACATGGCGGTTGCCGACTCGGGCCGCATTGCTGGCGTAGGCGGGATTCTCGGCCCACTCCGGGTGGCCGAGCAGCTTGGCGAACCGTGCAAACTGGGCATCGTTGCCAACGGTGAGCACCAGGTGGCCGTCGGCACAGGCAAACGCCTGATAGGGCACGATATTGGGGTGGGCGTTGCCGTGGCGCTCTGGGTTCTCTCCGCTGACCAGGGTGTTAAGCGCCTGGTTGGCCAGGGTCGCCACCTGAACATCGAGCAGTGCCACGTCAACATGGCGACCCTCTCCGGTGCGGGCACGCTCCTGCAGCGCCGCCAAAACCCCCACGCTAGCGTAGAGCCCTGTCATCACGTCGGTGATCGCGACGCCGGTCTTCATCGGCAGGCCATCGGGTTCACCGCCAAGGCTCATCAGCCCCCCCATGGCCTGGATCATGAAGTCATAGCCGGCGCGGTGAGCGTAGGGGCCGTCCTGCCCGAAGCCGGTGATCGAGCAGCCGATCAGCCGTGGGTTGATGGCCTTGAGACTCGCATAATCCAGGCCATAACGAGCCAGCCCCCCTACCTTGAAATTCTCCAGCAGGATATCGGCGCCTTCCGCCAGTCGGCGGATCAGCGCCTGGCCCTCCTCCGTGGCGATGTCCACGGCCAGAGACTGCTTGCCGCGATTGGCACAGAGATAGTAGGCGGCGACCTTCTCGACCTGATCCGCCTCGGCAAGCCACGGAGGCCCCCAGCCGCGGGTGTCGTCGCCCCGTTCAGGGTGCTCGATCTTGATCACTCGGGCACCCAGATCGGCGAGCAGTTGGCCAGCCCAGGGACCGGCCAGCACCCGCGACATATCGAGCACCACGATGCCATCCAGCGGTCCGCTCATGTCACGCTCCTTGTCACGGGCAAGATCAACCTGTAAACGCCTGCAGGCCGGTCTGGGCGCGGCCGAGAATCAAGGCGTGGACGTCGTGGGTACCCTCGTAGGTATTGACGGCCTCGAGGTTCATCACGTGGCGAATCACATGGTATTCATCGCTGATGCCGTTGCCGCCGTGCATGTCGCGGGCGACACGGGCGATATCCAGGGCCTTGCCGCAATTGTTACGCTTGATCAACGAGATTGCTTCCGGCACCAGCTGGCCATCGTCGATCATGCGGCCTACGCGCAAGGCGGCCTGCGAGCCCAGGGCGATCTCGGTCTGCATGTCGGCCAGCTTCTTCTGGATCAGCTGGTTGGCGGCCAGCGGGCGGCCAAACTGCTTGCGATCCAGGGTGTAGTTGCGCCCAGCGTGCCAGCACGCCTCGGCGGCACCCATGACGCCCCAGGCGATACCATAGCGGGCACGGTTGAGGCAGGAAAAGGGTCCCTTGAGGCCGGTGACGTTAGGCAGGCGCTGCTCGTCGGAGACCTCCACGTCCTGCATGGCGATCTGGCCGGTGATGGAGGCGCGCAGGCTGAACTTGCCTTCAATCTTGGGCGCAGTGAGACCCGGCATGCCCTTCTCGAGGATGAAGCCGTTGATCACGCCTTCGTCGTCCTTGGCCCACACCACGAAGACATCAGCGATGGGAGAATTGGTAATCCAGGTCTTGGTGCCGTTGAGGCGCCAGCCGTTCTCGGTACGCGTGGCGCGGGTGGTCATACCGCCTGGATCGGAACCGTGGTCCGGCTCGGTGAGGCCGAAGCAGCCTACCCACTCGCCGGTAGCAAGCCGTGGCAGGTACTTCTCACGCTGTTCCTCGCTGCCGAAGGCGTGGATGGGGTACATCACCAGACTCGACTGAACGCTCATGGCGCTGCGGTAGCCGGAATCAACCCGCTCCACCTCACGGGCGACCAGACCATAGCTGACATAGTTGAGCCCGGCGCAGCCATAGCCATCAATGGTGGGGCCCAGCAGACCCAGCTCGCCCATCTCGTTCATGATTTCGCGATGGAAGATCTCGTGGCGGTTCGCTTCCAACACCCGCGGCAGGAGCTTCTCCTGGCAATAGTCATGGGCGGTCTGGTAGACCATACGCTCGTCTTCGGTGAGCTGGTCGATCAGGCGGAAGGGGTCTTCCCAGGTGACGGGGGTGATATGGCTCATGGCGTAGGCTCCGTAGGGCTGATGATGCTTAATTTCTACATTTTGTATGAATGTAGACCATAAAAGCCCAACTGCCAAGCATAAAAAAGGCCCCCCGAAGGAGGCCAGGTGGAGCACGCCAGCTCACTGGTGATTCGCCAAAGCGTTTGACGATCATGTCAATGTTAGTGCGAAGACCGCGCCAAGTAATTATCAATATGTTTATAAACATGATGTTAGATAAAATATCGATCGCAGTCGGGTATTCCAGGCGGCCGACAGTTTGCCGCACTGCACCATACAAGGGCCACGTAGACCCGAAATGCGCCATGGCGTGGCAGGAAAAGGCCAGCACGCGCAGGACGAGTTGGTGATCAAGCCTTCCATCACGCATGCTATCGCTTGCATTCAGTTGCCAGGAGAGACCCCATGACCCAGCTTCGTACAGGCTTCATCGGCATCGGCCTGATGGGCAATCCCATGACGCGCCGTCTGCTCGGCACCGGCGTCGACGTCACCGTGTGGAACCGCACGGCGGCCAAGGCCGACACCCTGCGCGAGGATGGGGCCAGGGTAGCCGCGACCATCGGTGAGCTGGTAGCGGGCGTGGACGTGGTGATGCTCTGCCTGGCCAACACCGAGGTGGTCGAGGCCGTCGTGTTCGGCGAGGGCGGCGTGGCGGAACACGGACACCGCGGCCAGATCCTGATCGACTTCTCCAGCAGCGACCCAGAGGCCACCCGAGAGTTCGCTGGGCGCCTCAAGGATGCGTGCGGCATGCGCTGGATCGACTGCCCGGTCTCCGGCGGCGTGGCCGGCGCCGAGGCGGGCAGCCTGGTGATGATGGCCGGCGGCGAAGCGTCCGAGATCGATGCCATCCGCCCGCTGCTCGCGCCCCTCTCCGCCCGAGTCACCCACATGGGCCCGTTGGGCGCCGGCCAGGTCACCAAGGTGTGTAACCAGATGGTTGTCGGCTGTCAGGCGGCGGTACTTGCCGAGATGGTGGCCCTCGCCGAGGCCAGCGGCGTGGATGCCTCCCGGCTCGTCGAGGCCCTGGCCGGAGGGTTTGCCGACTCGACGCCCTTCCGGATCCTCACCCCGCGCATGGCGAAAAGCGACTTTGACGATCCGCCCTGGCACCTGCGTACCCTACTCAAGGACCTGGACATGGCGGTGGCCCAGAGCCAACGCAGCGGCAGCGCCACCCCCATGAGCGGCCTGGCCGCCCAGCTGATGCGGGCCCATGCCGGACGCGGCCACGCGGAGCACGACCCAGCGATCCTGGTGGAGGCCTATCGCCCCGTCGACGAGGAAGATGGCACATGAGCGAGTCAAGAGTGGTTTACCTCACCGGAGGCGCCCAGGGCATCGGCCTGGGCATCGCCGAGCACCTGCTGACCCGTGGCGACAGCGTGGCGCTGACCGATATCGACGCCGAGGCGTTGGCGGAATGCCGCGAGCGTCTGGGCCATCCCGAGCGGCTGCTGGCCATGGTCTCGGACGTGCGCGACCCGACCCAGGTGGCCGAGAGCCTCGACGCGGCGGTGGCGCACTTCGGCCGGCTCGACGCGGTGATCCACAATGCCGGCCTGGCCGACCCCTTCCAGGGCCCGCTGGAGTCGCTGGATCTCGCCACCTGGCAGGCCTACCTGGACACCAACCTCACTGGGGCGATGCTCTGCGCCAAATACGCCACTCCCCACTTGCGCCGCAGCCGGGGCGCCATGGTGCTGATGGCCTCCACCCGGGCCCTGCAGTCGGAGCCCGACACCGAGGCCTATGCCGCCAGCAAGGGCGGCGTGGTCGCGCTCACTCACGCCCTGGCGGTCAGCCTCGGTCCAGAGATACGCGTGAACGCCATCAGCCCCGGCTGGATCGAGGTCGGCGACTGCCAGAAGGCGTCACGCCGCACACCGGTGGAACATCGCGATATCGACCGCGACCAACACCCGGCCGGGCGTGTCGGCCGCCCGGCGGATATCGCAGCCATGGCGGCCTTCCTGCTCTCCGACGGGGCGGCCTTCATCACTGGGCAGAACCTGGTGGTGGACGGCGGTATGACACGTCGGATGATTTACGCAGAATGAATCAGCAGCGGATTTGTCGCCCCGCCGCCCCTTCCGTACACTCGTTTGACTTTTTTCAACTGCGACCTGCCGAGGCACGACTCCCATGGCGTTTGATTCCACTTCCACCTACGTGGCCACCGAGGCCTTGAAACAGGCGGTCAACGCTGCCGTGACCCTTGAACGCCCGCTGCTCATCAAGGGCGAGCCGGGCACCGGCAAGACCCTGCTCGCCGAGGAGCTGGCGGCCTCTATTGGCACAAGGCTGATCACCTGGCATATCAAGTCCAGCACCAAGGCGGCCCAGGGGCTTTACGAGTACGATGCGGTCAGCCGTCTGCGCGACTCCCAGCTGGGGGTGGAAGGCGTGGAAAACGTCGCCAACTACATCAAGCCCGGCAAGCTGTGGGAAGCCTTCACCGCGGGCGAGCGGGTGGTGCTACTGATCGACGAGATCGACAAGGCGGACATCGAATTCCCCAACGACCTGCTCCAGGAGCTGGATCGCATGGAGTTCCACGTCTTTGAAACCGGCGAGACCATTCGCGCCCGGCATCGCCCGATCATCGTCATCACCTCCAACAACGAGAAGGAGCTCCCGGACGCTTTCCTGCGCCGCTGTTTCTTCCACTACATCGAGTTTCCCGATCGCGAGACCATGCAACGGATCGTCGATGTGCACTTCCCCGACATCGCCCCGAAGCTGGTGGGCGAAGCCCTGGAGGTGTTCTTCGAGTTGCGCCAAGCGCCGGGACTCAAGAAGAAGCCCTCCACCTCCGAACTGGTGGACTGGTTGAAGCTTTTGATGAGTGATGAGCTCGCCCGGGAGGCGCTCTACCACCGCGACCCGGTCAAGGCGATCCCACCGCTGGCCGGGGCACTGGTGAAAAATGAACAAGACACGCAGCTATTGGAACGATTGGCCTTCATGCTGCGTCGCCAGGGCAACCAGAGGCGCTGAATCATGTTTATCGGCCTGTTCGAGACCCTGAAGCGTGCCGGCGTGCCGGTGTCGCTTCGCGAACTGCTCGACCTCCATGCGGTAGTGGAGCGCGGCGTGGTATTTGCCGACATGGAGGCTTTCTACCGGATCGCACGCACGGTCATGGTCAAGGATGAGCGCCACTTCGACCGCTTCGATCGCGCCTTCGCCGCCTGGTTCGAGGGGTTGGAGAACCTGGACGCGGCCATCGAAGCACTGATCCCCGACGACTGGCTGCGCCGCGAGTTCGAGAAGCAGCTATCCGAGGAAGAGAAGGCCCAGATCGCGTCCCTGGGCGGACTCGAGGCGCTGATCGAGACCTTCAAGCAGCGCCTGGAAGAGCAGAAAGAGCGTCACGCCGGTGGCAACAAGTGGATCGGCACCGGCGGCACCAGCCCTTTCGGCGCCTATGGCTATAATCCCGAGGGCATCCGCATCGGCCAGGATGGCTCGCGCCATCGGCGCGCGGTAAAGGTGTGGGACGAGCGACGCTTCCGCGACTACGACGATTCCCTGGAGCTGGGCACCCGCAACATCAAGATGGCGCTGCGCCGACTACGAAAGTTTGCCCGCCAGGGGGCCGCGGAGGAGTTCGACGTCGACGCCACCATTCGCGAGACGGCTCGGGACGCCGGCCTGCTTAACGTGCAGATGCGCCCGGAGCGCCACAACTCGGTGAAGGTCCTGCTGCTGCTCGACGTAGGCGGTTCCATGGACGATCACGTCCGCACCTGCGAGGAGCTCTTCTCGGCGGCACGCTCGGAGTTCAAGCACCTGGAGGCCTATTACTTCCACAACTGCGTCTACGAAGGGCTGTGGCGAAACAATGCCGAAGACCGAGCCCGCCGGCACGGCGAGCGCATCCCCACCCTGGACGTACTGCACACCTTTGGTGCCGACTATCAGGTAGTGATCGTCGGGGATGCCGCCATGTCGCCCTACGAAATCACCCACCCCGGCGGCAGCGTCGAGCACTTCAACGACGAGGCCGGCGCGGTGTGGCTCAAGCGACTGGTGGACAAGTTCCCACACCTGGCGTGGCTCAACCCCATGCCGCAACGCACCTGGGAGTTCACCCATTCCACCCAGCTGATCCGTCGATTGATCGACGAGCGCATGTACCCCATGACCCTGGAAGGGCTGGAAAACGCCATGCGGGAGCTGGCTCGGTAGGCATAGCAGGCATTGATAGCCCCTTGGGGCCGTTTCATGGCGTCATACTTCGCTGTCGTTACAAGTTGGCGATGCCAGCCATGCGCACCAGCGCCAGGGCCTCATCTAGGCTCTCCACCTCCTCGACCCTCAGCAATTCGCTGTCCAGGCTGACCGGTTTGCCGCTCTTGTCCGAGAGCAGTCGCTCCAACGAGGCAACGTCCATATCATTTTCCAGCTTGAGCGAATCTATGCCTGCGGCGTTGTGTCCGCTGGGCAGATAGATGGTGCCGTTGGAGAAGTCCACCGCGTAGGCGATCACGCCAGGCAAGATGAAGAACAGCAGGCCGACGCCGTTGGCAATCGCCACCACCGGGTCGATGCGGCCGCTCATCTGTCCCTTGCGTTCGGGGTGGAAGAGCGTGCCACAGCCCACCAGGGCGGTGATCGAGACACCGAGAACAAGGCCTTTCAGGCCGCGACGCAACAATGGGGTCATGCGGTAATCTCCATAGCATCAAAGGCATCGGCACCTGCCACTTGCATTCCGGACCGGCATCGCCAGGCAAAATCAATCTGAGCTTATCACATGCTCGTTAAGCGCCCACCACACCCGAGGCCGGGGGCCTAGACACAGAGGCTACCGGGCAATGGGGCTTTCACGGACGGCTTTTGCCGCGCCTGGCGCTTGGCCGTACAATGCGTCAACTGCCGCCGTCCTGGCGGACCGACCCTTTGACGAGCCCGAGGAAACGCCGGACCCATGCGCGCCACTCAACTATTGATCGCCACCCTCAAGGAAACGCCTGCCGACGCCGAGGTCATCAGCCATCAGCTGATGCTGCGTTCAGGCATGATCCGCCGCCTCACCTCCGGCCTCTATACCTGGCTTCCGCTGGGGTTGAAGACGCTACGAAAGGTCGAGCGCATCGTCCGCGAGGAGATGGACCGCGCCGGCGCCCAGGAGGTGCTGATGCCGGCCGCGCAGCCCGCCGAGCTGTGGCAGGAGTCCGGCCGCTGGGAGCAGTATGGCCCTGAGCTGCTGCGCCTCAAGGATCGACACGACCGTGACTATTGCGTCGGCCCCACCCACGAAGAGGTGATCACCGATCTGGTGCGCAAGGAGATCGCCAGCTACAAGCAGCTGCCGGTCAACTTCTACCAGATCCAGACCAAGTTCCGCGACGAGATCCGTCCGCGCTTCGGGGTAATGCGCTCCCGCGAGTTCATCATGAAGGACGCCTATTCCTTCCACGTCGATGAGGCCTCGCTGAAGGAGACCTACCAGGCGATGTACGACGCCTATACGCGGATCTTCACCCGCCTGGGCTTGGACTTCCGCCCGGTGATCGCCGACAACGGCGCCATCGGCGGCACCGGCTCCCACGAGTTCCACGTGCTGGCCGACTCCGGCGAGGACGACATCGTCTTCTCTACCGAGTCTGATTACGCCGCCAACATGGAGAAGGCCGAGGCGCTGCCGGCGCCGCTTGGCACTCCCCCCGAGCGCCCCGCTCCCGGTGAGGCCCTGCGCCTGGTCGATACTCCCGATGCGAAGACCATCGCCACCCTGGTGGCACAGCACGGCCTGCCCATCGAGAAGACCCTCAAGACCCTGATGGTGCACGGCGCCGAAGGCGGCCTGATCGCCCTGCTGGTGCGCGGCGACCACGAGCTCAATGAGGTGAAGGCCGAGAACCTGCCTCAGGTAGCCGCGCCGCTGACCATGGCTAGCGAAGAGGAGATCCGCGCCGCGGTGGGCGCTGGCCCTGGCTCGCTGGGCCCGGTGGGCCTGGAGATGCCGATCATCATCGATCGCAGCGTGGCCCTGATGAGCGACTTCGGCGCCGGCGCCAACGTCGACGGCAAGCACTACTTCGGCATCAACTGGGAACGTGACCTGGCGCTGCCCGCGGTCCATGACATCCGCAAGGCGGTGGAGGGCGACCCCTCGCCGGATGGTCGCGGCACGCTGGCCATCAAGCGCGGCATCGAGGTGGGCCACGTCTTCCAGCTGGGCTGCAAGTACAGCCAGGCGATGAACGCCACGGTGCTGGGCGACGAAGGTCGTGCCATTCACCCGTGGATGGGCTGCTATGGTATCGGTGTGACCCGGGTCGTGGCCGCCGCCATCGAGCAGAACCACGACGACGCCGGCATCATCTGGCCGGATGCCATCGCGCCATTCCACATCGCGCTGGTGCCGATGAACGCCCACAAATCACAGCGGGTGCGCGAGGAGTCCGAGAAGCTCTACGCCGAGCTGACCGAGGCAGGCTTCGAGGTACTGCTGGATGACCGAGACCTTCGCCCGGGAGCCAAGTTTGCCGACCATGAGCTGATGGGCCTGCCCCATCGTCTGGTCGTCGGCGACCGCGGCCTGGACAAGGGTGAACTGGAATACAAGGGACGCCGTGACAGTGATGCCACCATGCTACCCGCAGAGCAGCTACTCGATTTCCTGCGCGAGCGCATCAGCCGCTGACGCACGCGGCGGCATGAAGTGCTGCCTCGCCGCCGGGCTGGCGTTGCTTTGCCTGGCCGTCGCCTCCACGGCGGCGGCCAGGGATGAGGATGACACCTTCCTGGCCTCCCTGGAGGCCGATAGACGCCCACTGGTGATCCAGGCGCTTCCGACCACACCCGCCTCACTGCGCACCACCCTCGACGACAGCCTCTCCCTCACCCGCGACCCGGCCGAAATCTGGGCGGCACGCCAGTGGCAAAACGCCATGGAGCCGTCGGTTGCGCGCTTCGTTAAAGATGATGCCTTGCGCGGCGAACTGCTGCAGCGGGTCTTTCTTGAGGCCCGGCTGGCCCGACTTCCCCCGGAGCTGGTGCTGGCTGTTATACAGGTGGAAAGCGCCTTCAGGGCCGATGCCGTCTCCTCTGCCGGCGCAGTAGGACTGATGCAGATCATGCCGTTCTGGATTCGCGAACTGGGCCTGCCCGCCGACGACCTCAAGGACCCGTGGCGCAACCTGCGCTATGGCACCACGATACTTGCCCACTACCTGGCGGTGGAGCGCGGCGACTTTACCCGAGCCCTGGCCCGCTACAACGGCAGCCTGGGCAAGACCTGGTACCCGGAGCGCGTAATGCGTGCCTGGCAGCGCCACTGGCGTGGGCCGGCGAATAGCGGCCGGGTCACTGTGCAGCGGTGATGGACATCGCGGGGCTTACCAGCCCCGCGCCAGCAAGCTCCACAAGCAGGGCCTGTACATCGTCGAGTACCCTGGCCGACGGCTGCCCGAAGTGCTCGCCGATCAGCTCGGAAAGCTCCTCTGGCGACAGCGGCTCATGGCGTAGCATCTGCCAGATCAGACGCCCGGTGGCGTTGAGCCGGTGAATCGCCCCGCTTGTGGCATCTACCAGGAAGAGCTCCTCGCCCAGCGGATAATCGAGCACGGCCTCCTCAGGTGCCCAGGGCCCAGCGGCCAGGGGCGCCGCCTGTGTCGCAGGCCTGGACGCCAGGCGTATCTCGTGCAGCGTCGCCGGCAACGGCCCGGCCAGGGCATCGCCCAGCGCCCTGGCCGCTGCCAGTGGCTCCGAGTAGCGCAGCAGCAAGCAGGGAACCTCGCCCATTAGCGGCAGGAAGCGCTCCACCATCGTCTCGCTTCTGGCGTCATGGGCGAAGTTCTGGCATAGAAGCTGCAAAAGCCCCTCACCCGGCGCCAGCGGCAGGATCTCGGGGATCATTAGCCCCACTTCCCGCTCGAACAGCACCAACGCGCCCAGCGGAGCCTCCTCCCCGTGGGCCGCGAGTTGGCTCTGGGGAGGCATCAGATAACGATAGCGATCATCCTCGGGGCCGGCATGGCGCGTCGCGAAGTCGATGAGGCCCGGATCGAGGCTGTCCGGTAATGGCAGCCGCAGTCGCGGCGCGATGCCCAGCCCTCGCCCGAGGCCCTCAGGTGTCAGTGCCAGCACATCATCGCCGAACACCCGATAGCCGGCGGCGGCAAAGGCGGCGGTCAGGGTGCTCTTGCCGGCTCGGTGCGATTCGGGAAAGACCACCAGTCGCCCTGCCACTTCGGCCGAACCACAGTGCAGCCCGATGCAGTCCGGGTGCCGGTCGAAGTACTCTCCGACCAGGTCGGCGATCAGGCTGCAGACGGCCTGGGCGGGAGTGGTCAGGAAGAGACCGTCCGGAAGAGCCGGCGAGTGCTGGCAGTATCCCTCTCCGTCACGGTGCAGCCGGATAGTCGTGGGCGAGACATCGGCCTTGATGACCTCTACGGGCCATCCCGGCATTGCCTCCTGCAGGGCACTCAGCACCTCGGGGCAGCCTGCCAGGTGCAGCACCGGGCCAAGGCCGGGGAGTGAGAGATCCCACGACACGCCCGACGTCACCAACGGCTGGGCGTGACGGAGAGGATCAGCCGAATGCTCTGGCGGGCATCATCGTCACGGCGAGAATAGCCATCACGACGGTCACCACGATATCCCCCGCTAGGACGAGAATAGCTGGGGCGAGAATAGCTGGGGCGCGAGTAGCTCGGGCGCGAATGGCTCGGGCGGGAGCGCCCCTGATGGGCCTGGGCCTGCCCCAGGGTGAAAAGGGTCGGGGCCACATAGGCGCCGGCCATCCCCACACCCAGGGTCGCCAGCAGGCGACGACGGCTCTGGCGCTTCTGCTCGTCGGGACTTTCGGGATCACGGTGGGTCATAACTTGCCTCGAGGTTATCGAACAGTGTTTATACTAGCCCTGCCGTCCCCCGGTCACCAGACGGCGAGGCCTGACTGACGCCACTTGCCGCCTCGTTTCGAAAAGCCTGCACATTCTCCCCATCGCTGTCGGATAATGCCGACAGCCGAACGCCAGGCGAAAAAAAGCCGACCCAAGCGGGTCGGCTACTGGGGGGATGACTCCCCCCTCCCCTGACGACTTTTTGCGATGACTGGCTTAGTGCTTCTTCTTGCGACTATCCCGCACGATAAAAGCGATCCAGCCACCCATGAAAGCGACCATCATCGCGACGGTGACCAACCCGAAGATTACGGCGTCATCTAGATACATGTGCTTACCCTCCCGTCTCGATCTGTTGAAAGGACTTTAGCCCGGGAGGGCGGGTAAAACCCTGACCTGCATCAAGTTGAGATCCGCAGTCCGGCAGGGGCGGGGCGCATCTTGATGCAGGTCAGTTTTTAAAGCACCTTCTTGTCTTCCACGCTGGCAGGATCGGTCCCGGGGGGCAGCGGATGGCCCTTGGCGAGCTCGGCCCGGGTGGCGTCGCGCACCTCGAGCACCTCCAACTGGTAGCGCAGGGTACGGCCCGCCAGGGGATGGTTGGTGTCGATCAGCACGCTGGCGTCACGCACCTCCAGTACCGTGACGACCTGGGGGCCGGCCTCACCGGGGGTCTGGAAGCGCATCCCCGGTGACAGGTCATCCACCGGGAAGGCGCTGCGGCCCACCTCGCGGACCAGTTCCTCGTTGCGCAGGCCGTAAGCCTCGGCCGGCATCAGGGTCACGCTGAGCTCGGCGCCTTCGGTCTGCCCATCCAGAGCGCGCTCCAGCCCTTCGACGATATTGTGGTGGCCGTGGAGATACTCCAGGGGCTGCTGGCGGGCGCGTGAATCATCCAGCACCTCGCTGGCGGCGGTGTCGGTCAGGACGTAGTGAAGGGTCACGACCCGCTGGGGAGCGATCGTCATGGCAATCTCCTCGGATATGTGTGAAAGCGTTGGCGTGGCTCAGCTGCGGCGCAGCTGAGCCACCGGCACCTCAAGCCGCTGCTGACGGTGCAGCATGTTGAGCAGCACGATGGCGCGCTCCTCGCCCTTGTGGCCGGCAAAGACCGCCTGCAGGTCCTTGAAGGGCCCTTCGGTAATCTGCACGGTCTCGCCTGCCCGAAAATAGAGGTTGGCGGTGGCATCGTCGCGTTGGCTGCCTTGCTCGCGCAGGGCGGCCACCAGGTCCTCATTCACTGCCACGGGCATGTCGCCAAAGCCCACCAGCTTCAGCACGCCTCGGGTGGAACGAATCGGCCGCCAGTTGCTCACGAGCCGATCGAGGCGGATGAACAGGTAGTAAGGGAACAGCGGCTCGCTGACCCACTCCAGCTTGCCGCGACGTTTCTTCTGCACCTCGAGCACCGGGTGGAACACATCGTACCCTTGATTGGACAGGTGCTCGGCAGCCCGGAACGACTCACCGCCCTTGCACTGGATGACGTACCAGCGCGGAACGGCTTTATCGCCGGACTCAAGGCTCGCATCGTTCTCGTTCATGGGACTCCTGCAAAGGATGAAGGGTGCTGGTATCGGCACGAACGCTCTGCAACAATCGGCGCGTCAGAAGGATTCTACCATCGACGGTGACCACCCGCCGTGCCGGGTGGCTCGCAAGGAGTGCCCTGCCCGATGTCAAGCCCCCTGCCCAGCCCAACGCCCCACCGTAGCTGGGGTGATGCCCTCGCGATCTATCTGCGCGCGCCGGTGATCACCATGCTGTTCCTCGGCTTCTCGGCCGGCCTACCCTTCCTGCTGGTGTTCTCGACACTTTCGGCCTGGCTGCGCAGCGACGGGGTCGAGGTGGCCGCCATCGGCTTTTTCTCCTGGGTCGGCATCCTCTACTCGATCAAGTTCTTCTGGGCGCCGGTGGTGGACCGCCTGGCGCTCCCGCTGCTGACCCGCACCCTGGGCCAACGCCGCAGCTGGATGCTGCTGGCCCAGGCCATGATCGCCGCCGGCCTGATCGGCCTGGCGAGTCTCGACCCGACCGGGAATCTGGCCATGGTCGCGGGCTTTGCCCTGCTGGTGGCCTTTGGCTCCGCCACCCAGGATATCGCCATCGACGCCTTTCGCATCGAATCGGCGCCGGACGATATCCAGGCGGCCATGGCTTCCACCTACATCATCGGCTACCGCGGGGGGCTGCTGGCCGCCGGCGCCGGCGCCATGTACGTGGCCTCCTGGCTCTCCTGGGAGGCGGCCTATCTGACCATGGCAGCCCTGGTGGGCATCGGGGTAATCACCGTACTGGTGCGCCCGGAACCCGAGCGGCTGTCGCTCACGACTCAGTTGATCCACGAGCCGCGGGTACGCGCCTTCCTGCGCGCCACCCGTGGCAAGCCGCGCCAGCTGCGCCGCCTGGGGGCCTGGGTGATCGGCGCCATTGTCTGCCCCTTCACCGACTTCTTCACCCGCCACCGTCTCAAGGCGCTGTGGCTGCTGGTGTTCATCGCGGTGTTCCGAATCAGCGACTTGGCCATGGCCTCCATGGCCAACCCTCTCTACATCGACATGGGCTTTACGCTTGCCACCATCGCCAACGTCACCAATGTGTTCGGCATCGCCATGAGTGTGACCGGGGGCATCCTTGGGGGGCTGCTGGTAGCGCGCTACGGCATCGGGCCGATTCTTGTGCTGGGGGCGACGGCGGCCACGCTGACCAACCTGCTCTTTGCCGGCCTGGCGCTGGCCGGCCAGAGCCTGCCGATGCTGGTGATGGCGATCGTCGGCGACAACCTGGCCAATGGCCTGGCCAGCGCCGTCTTCATCGCCTTCCTCTCCAGCCTGACATCGCGGGCCTATACGGCGACCCAGTACGCCCTGTTCTCGTCGCTGATGACCCTGCCAGGCAAGTTCCTCAGCGGCTTCGGTGGGCTAGTGGTGGCCACTGAGGGCTACGCCACTTTTTTCGTGATTGCCACCGCGCTAGGTCTGCCAGCCATCGCCCTGGCGATCTGGATCAGCCGTGACAGGAACCTGGTGCCAGCACCGATGCCGCGTAACGCCTGACGACAAGACGGCCGCCAGCACCGCATGCGGCGCTTCCCTATCGGGCATCGACCTTGGCGAACCTCGCACCGGGCAGCGTCGATCCTAGCGGGCATCGAGCCAGGCCTGCAGCCAGTCCAGTGCCCCCGGGGTAGCCCGCCATTGGTCGCGCATCAAGGTGCGATATTGCCATGCCTCTGCTCGGGAGCCAGGCTCGGCCGCCCCGCTGGCAGCGGGCAACTGACGGGGTTTCTCGACACATAGCAGTGTCAGGGCATGGACATTGTGTCGACGCGCCATCTCCAGGGCCTGCGCGCCCTCGTCCGGGCACTCGAGACGAAACAGCGCCAGCGCCCGGCCCAGCAGCAGACTCAATGCCGCCTCGCCCAGTTCTTCCCCCTCTGGCGGATAGCTGATGGCCAGCGCCTCACTATCGCGCCCGTCGCGCAGCAGCTGGTCGAGCACCAGCTCCCGCAGCCCCAGGCTATCGTGGTCATCCAACTCCAGGAGACGTTCCGCGAGCTGCCGGGAGTGCTGTCTCGCGCCGCGTTCCATGCCTACCACCAGCGCCAAACCGGTGCGCATCAACAGGGCGTTGTCGCCGTCGTCCCAGACCAGGGTACCCGGCCCCTCGGCGGCTACCTGCTCGAGCCAGCGTTCCAGGCGTTCGGCCAGCGGCGCAAACAGGCTCGGCGCCATCCAAGGAAGACTCCCGAAACGGGTGGTGAGCGCCAGGGTCAGACCCTGGAGCACCGCCGGGGCATCGAGCCATTCGGGGTGGGCGCAGAGCTCGGCCAGCCACTCTCCGGCCGCTGGCCAAGGATCATCTTCCAGCCCTAGCGGCGACTCACTGACCGCTTCTGCCGGAAAGCAGGCCAGCCAGGCGGTGACCAGGGCCTGCTCGCGATCGCTCTGTCGGTACACCAGACGCCCCTCATCGGTGCGGCTCACCTGCAGCCGGGGGGCCGTGGGCAGCACCTCGAGCAGAGCCTGGAGGGAGGCAAGCGGTTCGGCCAGATCCTCCTCGGCGTTGAGCAGCTGCTCGGCCAGGGTGGCGCCGGGGTTCTCAGCCAGGTCGGCCAGGAATTCCAGCTGGTCCGGATCGAGATCCCCCTGGCGAGCGAGGCGACGAAACCAGAAGCGAGCCCGCTCGGCGGCTTCCTGCTCGTGCCCCTCGTGGAGCAGCAGCATCGCCTCGATGTAAGCCAGAGTGGGCGAGTCCGGCAGCGCCTGCTGGGCGCGCACAAAGGCGGCCCGGGCGCTGTCCAGGTCATCGGCATCGAGGTGCATCAGGCACAAGCGCTCCAGGGCGACCCCGCGCAGGAACAGCGGGCCGTGCTCGAGCACCGCATCGAGCAGCGCCTCGCGCTTGCGGTGGAAACCGCGCTCGTGGTAGAGGTCGATCAGGATTTCGAAGGCGGGCTCGGCCTGTTCCGGCAAGCGCGACCAGTCTGCGCGGTCGAACAGCGATTCGAGAATCTGCTGGGCACGGCCGCGCTGACCGGTTTCGGCGGCAATCAGCCCCGCCTCCAGCAGCCCCTGAGCCGGGGCGCGGCCGCTGGCCAGCGCCGCCTTGAGCGTGCTGCCCTTCCATTCGCGCAGCGAGAGCATCCACATCAGATGGCCGGGCACCGGCCCCGGCAGACGCACGGTCCCGCAGCACTCCTTGGTCTTGCGCCCGGAATCACACCAGCAAGGCTCGTTGCGGCCCGGCCGTGCCAGGGGCTCGGTGGCGAAATCAAGACGTTCCAGCGGCGTCTGGGACCATAGCTCCGGCGCCAACGCCTGGGCCATGGGCAAGTTACCCCCTACCAGCGTCGGGCCTTCCTTACGCGCCCAGGCCATCAGCGTCGGATAGCGCTCGTCCTGACGAATCGCCTTGAGTGCCCCCGAGGCAAACCCCAACAGCTGTTCGACCCATACCGCCAGCATCGCACTCTCCACCGTCCGGAAAACGGCACAGTCTACCAGTCTGCCAGGGCGCTGGGCAGCCGTTCACCCCTTTGCCCACTCCATCAGCGGACGGGCGCGAGCATGCATATCGAGCCGGGCACCCAGGCGTACCAGATTCCAGTAGTGACCATTAAGCGTACGCGACAGCAGCAGGGTATCCGCCGGAGGCTGCAAGCGGTCCATGGCGGCCCACACCTTGGGGGTCAGGTCGCGCAGCCGGCGGTGCACGCGCACGTCGGAAAAATCCTGCTCGCCGGGGGCGAACAGCGGACCCACCGCCTCGGCGGATTCTCGGTAGAGCGCCAGCGGCGCGCCCTGCCCCTGTCGGCCGCCAAGCCTGAGCAACGCCTCGTCCATGGCCATGGGGTCGCGTGCCAGGGTGGCCTCGAGCAGCTGAATCATGGCGCGCAGGCGCGGCTCGGGCACTGGAATCACCGCGCCCAGGTCATAGATCACCAGCCGACCCCGATCATCAACGGCGAAATTGCCGGCGTGGGGGTCGGCATGCAGTTCACCGTGGGTGAACAGCTCCTCGGTCAGCCAGTCGGCAAGGGTCACCGCGACGCCCTGACGCAGGGCGTCGTCGCTCGACTCCAGGTCACGCAGGGGAGTCCCCGGCACGTAACGCATGGCCAGTACCCGCTCCCCGCAGAGCTCGAGCAGCGGCTCGGGGATCACCAGATTGTCCAGGTGGGCATAGCGCTCCCGGTAACGCGCCAGCGCCGCGGCCTCGGCCCGGTAATCGAGCTCTCCGCGCAGACTGACGGCGAGCTCTTCAAAGAGCGCATCCAGTCGCGCCTGGGGCACCTTGAACCAGCGGCCCAGGCGCATCAGTCGACGCACCTGAGCCAGGTCGCTCTCCAGCACCTCGACAAGCCCCGGATACTGCACCTTGAGCACCAGGGTCTCGCCGTCGAGCGTCACGGCGCGGTGCACCTGGCCCATGGAGGCGCTTGCGAAGGGACGCTCCTCGATCTCGCGAAACACGTCACCAAGCTCGCCATACTGAGCGACCAGGCTCTCGCGGATACGCGGCCAGGGCATGGGCTCTGCCTGGCGCTGGAGACGAGCGAGCTCCTCGGCCAGATCGGGCGGCAGCAGGTCGTCCCACTGGGACATGATCTGGGCCAGCTTCATGGCCGGCCCCTTGAGCTCGGAGAGCCCCTCGAACAGCGCTTCTCCCAGCGCCCGCCAGTCGGCCTGACCGCCCATACGGGTACGGAGCAAGGCCCCGCCGGTCCTGGCCCCCAGTCCCAGCAGTCGTCTCGTCCTGCCTCGTTCTCGCATTTCGGGCTCCCCTGATGTGATGGGCGTTCAAAAATAGTGATACAGGAATTGTACACCATGGCGCGACGATGACACCTGGCCAATCCTCACCGACACTGGAAGAATATCCATCACGCCACGCCAGAGCTTGCCCGCCATGCGCCTGATCATCGCCGAGAAGCCCAGCCTCGCCCGCGCCATCGCCGACGCCCTGCCCGGCTCCCCCCGCAAGCAGGACGGCGCCATTGCCGTGGGCGACACCACCGTGACCTGGTGCCTCGGCCACCTGCTGGAACAGGCGCCGCCAGACGCCTACGATCCGGCGCTCAAGCAGTGGCGCCTCGATACCCTGCCGATCCTGCCCAGCCGCTGGAAGCTGACGCCCCGCGCCCGCGCTCGCGGACAGCTCGCGGTGATCCGCGGCCTGCTCAAATCCGCCCGCGAAGTGGTCCACGCCGGTGACCCGGACCGCGAGGGCCAGCTGCTGGTGCAGGAGGTGATCGAGCACCTGAGCTGGAAGGGAGCGGTATCGCGGCTGCTGGTCAGCGACCTCAACCGCCCAGCGGTGCAGCGCGCGCTGGCCCGACTGGAGGACAACGCCCGCTACCAGCCGCTCTATCGTGCTGCAGAGTCGCGCTCCCGAGCCGACTGGCTCTACGGCATCAACCTGACCCGGGCCTGGACCCTCACCGGCCGCCAGGCGGGTCACAACGGCGTGCTCTCGGTGGGCCGGGTCCAGACCCCGGTGCTGGGCCTGGTGGTCCGCCGGGATGCCGAGATTCGCGACTTCACCCCCCACCCTTTCTTCGTGCTCTGGGCGGACCTGGCCGTGGAGCATGGCACCCTGCGCGCCTGGTGGGCGCCCGGTGAGCAACAGCCGCTGGACGACCAGGGCCGGCTGCTTGCCCGAGAACCCGCCGCTGCCCTGGCCGAGCGGCTGCCCGGCGCCGAGGGACGGCTGGTCAAGCTCGATACCCAGAACAAGCGCCAGGCCGCGCCGCTGCCCTACTCGCTCTCGGCGCTGCAGGTGGACGCCGCGCGCCGCTACGGGCTCTCCGCCCAGGGGGTGCTGGACACCTGCCAGGCTCTCTACGAGCGCCACCAGCTGATCACCTACCCCCGCTCCGACTGCCGCTATCTGCCCGAGGAGCACTTTGCCGCCGCCCGGGCCAGCCTTGAAGGCGCCTGCCGGGCGGATGACACCCTGCGCCAATGGCTGGCCGGGGCAGACTTTACGCGGCGCTCCCGGGCCTGGAACGACAAGCAGGTGGGGGCTCATCACGCCCTGGCCCCCACCGGACGCCCCATGGACCCGTCCCGGCTCTCGGCCACCGAGGCCAACGTTTTTCGGTTGATCGCGCGCAACGTGCTGGCCCAGTTCTACCCGCCGCTTTCCACCCGCGAGGTGAAGGCCGAATTCCGGATCCTCGACGAGGCCTTCCGCGCCCGCGGCCAGGAAATTCTGGAGGCGGGCTGGAAGCCGCTATTCACTACCCGCGACGAGGCCCCGCCGCTGCCGACGCTCACCGAGGGCGAGGCGTGCCGGGTCAGCGCGGCGGGCGTGGAGGATCGCGAGACCCGTCCGCCAGAGCCCTTCAACGACGCCAGCCTGATCAAGGCGATGATGAACATCGCCCGCTACGTGGAAGACTCGGCCGTCAGGCGCACCCTGCGCGAGCATGATGGTCTGGGCACCGAAGCGACCCGCGCCGGCATCATCGAAACACTGGTGGAGCGAGGCTACCTGGTGCGCAAGAGCAAGGCGCTTCGCGCTACCCGGCTGGGCAGCGCCCTGATTGCCTCGCTACCCGAGGCGGCCAGCCGCCCGGAACGCACCGCCCTCTGGGAGCAGCGTTTATCGGCTATCGCCGAGGAGGGCGCCGACCCCGCCCCCTTCCTCGGCGACCTGATAAGCGATCTGCGCGGCCTTCTGGCCAGCGCGGACGCCGGCCGACTGCGTGAGGCGCTGGCCACGTCCCGCGGAGAGGAGCCTGCCGCCGTTGGCCGCGCCCCGGCCAAACGGCGAGGCGCGACGTCCCGACGCCGCAGCGGGGCGAGCACCGGCACCGGTCGCGGCACTCGTCGTGCTGGCCGCAAGCGGGGCAGCTCATGACGCTGCCAGACACCCATTGGATCGTTGGCCCCGGCGCCCTGGGGCGGATGATCGGCCTACGCCTGGCCACCCGCCCGGCGCCCCCTATCGCAGTGGCCCTGATCGGGCGCCGCCTGCTGCCCGCGGAACAGACCCTGGTCACCCCCCAGGGCGAGACGCTGAGTGTGCACGTGACCACCGCTAGCCTGGAGTCGCTGCCGGCCGCTCCGCCGGCCGTGGTGCACCTGACCACCAAGGCCTATGCCGCCGAGGCGGCCCACGCCGCACTGGCGCCGCACCTGCCGCCCGGCACCCCGCTGGTGCTGTGGCAGAACGGTTTCGGCTGTCAGCCTAGGCTCAGCCGGCGCCACGATGGGCCGGTGCTGTGCGCCACCACCACCGAGGGCGCCTATCTCGAGGACAATCTCGAGGACCATCTCGAAGACAAGGAGACGAGCGATACCCGCGTAGTCCACGCCGGCAAGGGCGAGACACTCATCGGGGCCCTGGAAGAGGGTTACCCCGAGAACGCCGACACACTGGCCGACGAGCTTGCCACGATGCTCACCGCTGCCGGCCTGCCTACCCGAAGGGTCAGCGATATCCGTCAACGGCTCTGGCAGAAACTCGCCGTCAACGCCGCCATCAACCCGCTGGTGGCACGCTTCGGCATTCGCAATGGCCAGCTGCGCGACCGCCCCTTCCGGCCCATGGTGGAAGAGATCATCGTCGAGGTGGCCGGCATTCTTGCTGCAGAAGGCATCGCCCCCCCGGGGCTTGAAGGTCGCGGGACAACCGACTCGGGACATAAGTCAGAGAGGCTGGCTGGCTGGCTGGCCCTGGTGTGGCGGGTAGTGGAAGGCACCGCCGAAAACCGCGCCTCCATGCTCCAGGACGTGCTGGCCAAGCGTCCCACGGAGCATGAAGCGATCCTCGGGCCGCTGCTGGCTGTCGCCCGGGCCCACGACCTCGCCACCCCCCGTCTGGCCGAGTTGGCCGGCTGGCTCGAGGCTCGAGAACTGGCGGGCTCAGCCGACACTTGCTAGGCTGACTTGACACCAATGACTCGCTCTGATGCTCTCGCCGACCCCGGCAGGGCGTCAGAGCAAGGACGGGAATAATGAAAACCGGCTCCTTCTTTACCTGCCTTGCGGCCTGTCTGGCCATTGTCGCCACCCCTGCGGCGCTGGCCGATGCCGACAGCGCACCCTCGTTTGCCGGCAAGGACGTCGATCTGATGCGCCTGGATAACGGCATGGTCATCGAAGGACGCGACATCGAGACACCGGACGGCTACACCTCCGGGTTCCGGCTTATTGCGGGCTTCACCCCGCTGAGCCTGCCCCGCCTGGACCTGGCCGCCGAGTTCAGCTATCGAGAGAGCGACGAGGTCCCCACCCAGATGGGGGGAAACAACCTGCTGGTTGATTCGGTCAGCCTGGGAGGCAGCTTGATGGCCGGTGTGCGCATCGGTCAGCTAGGTCTCTACGCCAAATCCGGGGTGATGGGTTGGGAAGGCGACGCGGTGATACCCCGGGATGCTATTGATACCGGTGGCACCACGCGCGTTACCGGGCTCGGCGCCCGACTGTCGTTCAACCGCCTGATCAGCCGACTGGAGTTCGAAGAGTTCGATGCTCCGGATATGGCCCATCTCAATCTGCTGACCGCCTCGCTGCACTACCCGTTCTAGAGATCCCGATACCCTCGGGAAACCCCGCAGGCTGGTGCCCGCGGGGTTTCTTGTTCCTTGTTCCTTGTCTGTTGCCCCTTGTTCCTCCCGGGCGAAGCCCGGGCCTAGCCCGTGTTGCGAAGCCCAGCGGCAATACCCGCCATGGTCACCATCAGTGCCCGCGACAGATCGGCGCTGATGGCGCCATCCGCATCCCGGTTACGCTGCAGCAGCTCGGCCTGCAGGCCGTGCAGCGGGTCGATATAAGGGTTACGTACGGCGATCGCCTGGCGAATCAGCGGGGTCTTCTCCAGTAGCTCCTCCTGCTCGAGGACCTGCAACAGCACGTCGTTGAGGCGCCCGAAACGCTCGCGCAGTCGCTCGCCCAGCGACTTCAGGGCAGGTTCGTCCACCAGGCGGTGCTCGTAATAGGCGGCGATACCCACATCGGCCTTGGCCAGCAGCATCTCCAGCATGTCCAGATAGGTGCCAAAGAAGGGCCAGCTGTCTCGCATCTCCTGCAGCACGGCAAGGCCGCCCTCCTCCTCCAGGCGCCGCGAAAAGGCCTCACCGCTGCCCAGCCAGGCGGGCAACATCAGGCGGATCTGGGTCCAGGCGAAGATCCACGGAATCGCCCGCAGAGTCTCGACGCCTCCGTCCTGGCGGCGCTTGGTCGGCCGCGAGCCTAGGGGCAGGCGCCCAAGCGAGCCCTCAGGCGTCACCGCCCGGAAGTAGGGCACGAAGTCGGGGTCTTCGCGCACCACGCCGACGTAGGCACGATGGGCCACCTCGGCCAGGCGATCCATCTCCTCGCGCCATCGGGGCTGGGGATCCGGCGGCGGCAGAAGCGTCGCTTCCAGCACCGCACAGGCGTAGATCTCCATGGAGCGCAGGGCGATCTCGGGCTGGCCGAACTTAAAGCGAATCATCTCGCCCTGTTCGGTCACTCTCAGACTGCCGTTCACCGAGCCCGGCGGCTGGGAGAGAATCGCCGCGTGGGCCGGGCCGCCGCCGCGGCCCACGGTGCCACCGCGGCCGTGAAACAAAGTAAGGTCGACGCCTTTGCTCTCGCACACCTCCACCAGGGTTTCCTGGGCGCGATACTGCGCCCAGGCGGCAGCCAGCTGGCCGGCATCCTTGGCGGAGTCGGAGTAGCCGATCATCACCTCCTGGCGATCCCCGGTCAGCGAGCGATAACCAGGCAGCGACAGCAGACGCTCGATGACATCACCGGCGTGATTGAGGTCGTCAAGGGTCTCGAACAGCGGGGCAATGGGCAGTTTGACCTCGCCCCCCACCTCCTTCATCAGCAGGGCCACGGTCAACACGTCGGAGGGCTGCCCCGCCATGGAGATGACGTAGGTGCCCAGGGCCTCGGCCTGCTCGCTGGCCACCACCCGGAAGGTATCAATCACCTCGCGGGACTCCGACGAGCAATCCCAGCGCCGTGGAATCAGCGGGCGCCGAGACGCCAATTCCTCGAGCAGAAAGGTCTGGCGCTGCTCCTCGCTCCAGTCGCGGTATCGGCCGAGCCCCAGGCCATGGGTGAGTTCCTCCATGACTTGTGCGTGGCGGCTCGCCTCCTGGCGGATGTCGAGCTTGGTCAGGGTCACACCGAACACCGCCACCCGACGCAGGGTGTCGAGTAACGCCCCGTTGGCTATGGTGTCGAGGCCCACGTCACAGAGCGAACGGTAGCAGGTCAGCAGCGGCGCGAAGAGCTGGTCTCGGCTCTCGATCACCGGGCCTTCATCGAAGGGCTTGCCATCCAGACACGCCTTTGCCCAGTCGCGGGTCGTCTCCATTCGGCTCAGCAGCCGGCGCAGCAGTTCTCGATAGGGCTCGGCGACATCGCCCACCTCGGCTTTCAGGGCGCTGTTGGCCTTCCACATGGAGAGCTCGGCCTTGAGCTTCTCAAGGTCGCGCACATAGAGGTCGGCGGCCATCCAGCGCCCCAGCAGCAGCACCTCCCGGGTAACCCGCGAGGTGACATTGGGGTTGCCGTCACGGTCGCCGCCCATCCAGGAGGCGAAGCGGATGGGCGCGGCGTCCAGCGGCAGACGCTCGCCGGCGGTCTCCAACAGCAGGTTATCCAGGTCGCGGTGGAAGTCGGGGACTGCCTGCCACAGCGAGTTCTCGATCACCGCAAAGCCCCACTTGGCCTCGTCCACCGGGGTCGGGCGCTCGTGGCGAATCTCGTCGGTATGCCAGGCCTGGCTGATCAGCTCCTCCAGGCGCCCCTTGGCCCGGATGCCACGCTCGGGGTAGTCGCCGGAGGACTCGATGGCCGTGAGGCAGTCGTCGATGGCGTCATACTTCTGAATCAGCGTGCGGCGAATGACCTCGGTGGGGTGGGCGGTAAGTACCAGCTCCACGCGCATTGAGGCCAACGCCTCCACCAGCTTGCGGGGGGTGTTGCCGGCCTCCCGGGCGCGGGTCAGCAGTTCGCTGAGCACCGGCTGACTGCCGGGACGGTAGTCCTCCACGCGGCGAAAGCGCGCCCGGTAATGCTGCTCGGCGATATTGGCCAGGTTGAGAAACTGATTAAAGGCGCGGGTCACCGGCAGCAGGTCGCGGTCGGGCAGACGGCGCAGGTAGTCGATCAGCTCGCGTTGGGCCTGGTCGTCGTTCTGGCGGCCGCGCTTGGCGAAGCTGCGAATGGCCTCGATCTTGTCGACGAAGCCACCACCCAGGTCATCGGCGATGGTGCGCCCGAGGCTATCCCCCAGGATACGAACGTTATCGCGCAGCGATTCGTGCAAGTCGTGGCTCATGGCCCAGAATCTCCCGGTGGCTTTCCCGACGTCGCGGGATGTACGAATAGGGGTGAAGGGTCGGCAGCAGCGCGCTCGATGGCCTTGGCGGCCTGCCAGTGACGCTCCATGAGGTCGAGGCCGGCCTGGTCGAGCGCTACGCCATCGGCGGCAATAGCGGTCTCCAGATGGCGGAAGCGCCGCTCGAACTTGGCATTGGTGGCACGCAGGCACTGTTCGGGGTTGGCCTTGAGGGTGCGGGCCAGATTGGTCACCGCGAACAGCAGGTCGCCCACCTCCTCGGCGGCGTGCTCGCGATCGCCGGCGGCCAGCGCCTCCTCGACCTCCTCCAACTCCTCGCGGATCTTCGCGACCACGCCGCGCGCATCGGGCCAGTCAAAGCCGACCCTGGCGGCGCGTTTGGAGAGTTTGGCGGCTCGGGAGAGCGCCGGCAGGGTCCGCGGGACGTCATCGAGAACCGACGCTGCAGCGCTGTCCTGCCCCAGCGCAGCCTCGCCGCTGGCGCGCTCGGCCCGCTCCTCGGCCTTGAGGCTCTCCCAGCGGCTGCTTACGTTATCAAGCTCAGCCTGGGCCGATTCGATCTCTTCGGCCGTGACGCCCGGCGGACGCCGAGAGGCCAGGGTGCCGTCGGGAAACACGTGAGGGTGACGACGCAGCATCTTGGCGGTCAGCGCGTGAATCACATCCTGGAAGTCGAAGCGCCCCTCCTCGGCACCGAACTGGGCGTAGTAGACCACTTGAAAGAGCAGGTCGCCCAGTTCCGCGGGCAGTTCATGCCAAGCGCGCCGCTCGATGGCGTCGGCCACCTCATAGGCCTCCTCCAGGGTGTGAGGCACGATGGAATCCCAGTCCTGCTTGAGATCCCAGGGGCAGCCCTGCTCGGCGTCGCGCAGCACCGCCATCAGCGTCAGCAGGTCATCGAGGTCATGGCGTGGACTCATGAAGCGTTCCCCTTACCCTTACCCTTGCGCTTACCCGGCTTGCCGCCGCTGCGCAGGCGCCGCACCTCAATGACGTTGGAGAGCTGCTGGATGCGCGAGAAGAGCCTCCCCAGGGTCTCCAGGCCGTCCACCTCCACGGTGATCGCCATGCGGGCGATGCCCTCGTCGGTATCGGTCAGGGTATTGACCGCCAGCACGTTGACCTTCTCGTTGCTGAGCACACCGGTCACGTCGCGCAGCAGGCCCGAGCGGTCCCAGGCCTGGACCTCGATATCGACCGGGTACTGGGTGCGAGCGCGCTCTCCCCACTCCACCTCGATGAGACGCTGGGGCTCTTCCAGGCGCAGCTGCAGGATGTTGGGACAATCCTGGCGATGCACGGTGACCCCGCGTCCCTGGGTGATAAAGCCGACGATGGGCTCCCCCGGCACCGGATGACAGCAGTTGGCCATGCTGGTCTTGAGGTTTCCCACGCCAAGCACGGTGATGTCGCTCTGCCCGGCCTTGCCCGGCGAGCGCTTTGGCTTGGCCAGCAGACGGTCGAGCTGTTCCTGGTCGTCGTGCTCGCCGAACAGCTGCTGCGCCTGGTGCAGCACCTGGCCGATGCGAAGGTCGCCGGCCCCCAGCGCGGCGTACATGTCCTCCGGGCCCTGGTAGTTGACCTTGCGTGCCAGGGCCTCGAGATCCATCTCCTCGAGGTCAAGTCGCTTCATCTCACGCTCGAACAGCGTGCGACCCTCCTCCAGGTTCTGGTCGCGGGCCTGGTGCTTGAACCAGGCCTGGATCTTGGCCCGGGCCCTGCTGGTGCGCACGTAGCCCAGGCTCGGATTGAGCCAGTCGCGGCTCGGCCCGCCCTTGCTGGCGGTGAGGATCTCCACCTGCTGGCCGGTCTTGAGCTTGTAGGTGAGCGGTACGATGCGCCCGTTGACCTTGGCGCCCCGGCAGCGATGGCCTACCTCGGTATGCACCCGGTAGGCGAAGTCGATGGGCGTGGACACCCGGGGCAAATCGATGACATGGCCATCGGGCGTGAAGACATAGATGCGATCCGGCGCCACGTCGCTGCTCAGCCCCTCGCTGAAGTTGCCGACGTCGCCGACCTCCTCCTGCCACTCGAGTACCTGACGCAGCCAAGCGATCTTTTCCTCGTAGCTGGCGCTCTTCGCCTTGGTGTCATGGCCCTTGTAGCGCCAGTGGGCGCAGACGCCGAGTTCGGCCTCGTCGTGCATGGCGAAGGTACGGATCTGGATTTCCAGCACCTTGTTCTCGGGACCAAACACCGCGGTGTGCAGCGACTGGTAGCCATTTTTCTTGGGGTTGGCGATGTAATCGTCGAACTCGTTGGGCACATGGTGCCAGCGAGAGTGCACCAGCCCCAGCACGGTGTAGCAATCGGCAACTTCGGGCACCAGGAGGCGCACCGCGCGAATGTCGTGCACCTGGTAGAAGTCGATGTGCTTGCGCTTCATCTTCCGCCAGATCGAGTAGATGTGCTTGGCGCGGCCATCGACGTCGTAACGAAGAATACCCTGGGTCTCCAGCATGCCCTTGAGGGTGTCGACCACCTCGGCGATATAGCGGTCCCGGTGAAGACGCTTCTCGGCCAGTTGGCGGGCGATAGCCTTGTAGTCGTCCTCGTGGAGATAGCGAAAGGAGAGATCTTCCAGCTCCCACTTGAGATGGCCGATGCCCAGCCGATGGGCCAGCGGCGCATAGATATCGAACACCTCCCGGGCGACCCGCAGTTGCTTCTCGCGGGGGGCGTCCTTGACCTGGCGCAGAGCGCAGGTGCGCTCGGCGATCTTGATCAGCGCCACGCGCACATCGTCGATCATGGTGACCAGCATCTTGCGCAGGTTGTCCTGCTGATCGTGCTGACCCATCTCGTGGCTGGGCGTCTGAGAGGCGCTGATCGCCGCCATATGCAACACGCCGTCAATCAGCGAGGCAACCTCGCGGCCAAACTGCTTGGCGATCGCCTCCAGGTCGACCAGCCCCTCGCGCACGGCACGATAAAGCACTGCAGCTTCCAGGGTGGCCTGGTCGAGCCGCAGCTCGCCGAGGATATCGGCCATCTCCAGGCCCATCCGAAAACTGGAGCCATCGGCAAGCCACCGGCGGTGGGGCTTGTCGGCATCGAGCTCCAGGCGTTCTGCCAGCAGGCAGGCATCGCGCAGATGGGCCGGGTCGCTCAGTTTGACGTCGTCCTGCAGCCGCTCGACCCAACGCTCGATATCGACGCGCCCGTTCTCGGTCAGAGGCTGGTCCTCACGGACTTTAACCATCGGGTGTTGCTCCTTGCCGCCGCTGTTCTGTCCGCGGGTGCTCGAACAGCAGCATCGATTCCAGGTGTGAGGTATGCACGAACATATCGGCCACGGCGAGTCGCGTCAGCCGATAACCACTATGCACAAGGCGTGCCGCATCCCGCGCCAGGGTGGCCGGATCGCAGGAGACATAAAGCACCCTGGGCACTGGCGATGCCGCCAGCGCCGAACAGACGGCATCGGCACCATCGCGAGGCGGGTCGAGCAGCAGGGTATCCGGCGCGATCTCGGCCAGCAGAGCCTTCACCACCTCGGCATCGTTCAGATTCCCCTGCCGGGCCTCCACCGTCAGCGGCTGCTCCCGTGAATTGGCGCGGGCGTTGTCCGTCAGCCGCTCGACCATGGTCGGGCTGCCCTCCACCGCGGTCACCTTTGCCCCGGCGGACGCCAGCGGCAGGCTGAAGTTGCCCACACCGGCGAACAGATCCAGCAGCACTGCGCCTTCCAGGCTCTCAAGCCAGGTCAAGGCGGTGGCCACCATCTGCCGATTGACCTCGGCATTGGCCTGCAGGAAGTCCCCCGGGGCGAAGCCCAGCGTCAGCTCCCCGGCGGCAGCCGATGCGCCAGAAGCCGATGGCACTCTCACGCTCAAGGCCGGCGTCGGGGTCAGCCACTCGAGCGAGGGCGACTCGCGTCCCGCCAGCCAGGCCAGGTGCAGCCGGTGCTGGGCGGCAAAGGCCAGCCAGCGTTCGCGATCGCCGGCGTGCTCCTTGAGCTGGCGAACCAGCAACACCGCGCCCTGATCGCTGTCGAGCAGCTCCAGGTGTCCTACCTGCCGCGGCGCGTCAAGGGATGCCACCTGACGGTGCAGCGGCACCAGCAGAACATCGAGAGTCGGCACCAGAATGGTACAGCGCTCGATATCCACCAGGCGATGGCTGTGGTGAGCCCGAAAGCCGAGATGCACCTGCCCTTCTGCGCCCACCTTGACCCCCAGCCGGGCGCGACGACGATAGCCGTGGTCGGCCCCGGCCAGCAGCTGCGGCTCGTCGGGCGTATCGACGCCCTGGCGGGCCAGCAGGTCGATCAGTACCGCCAGCTTGTGGCGGCGCTGGGCGGGTACGGCCAGGTGCTGAAGGTCGCACCCCCCACAGCGGCCGTAGTGGGCGCAGGGCGGTGTCACTCGCTCGGGCGAGCCCTCGAGAAGCTCGCGAACGTGGGCCTCGTCGAAGCGCTTGCGGGTGAGATGCACCGCCGCATCGACCCGCTCTCCGGGTAGCGCCCCCTCCACAAACAGGGTTTTTCCGGCGGCGTCATGTGCCAGGCCACGGCCATCATGGGCCAGACGCTCGATGACCACACCTCGAGGCTCGTCGTCACGGGCGTCATCGTCTCGGACGTCAGGCTCGCCAGACGCCACTGGTGCGCCCAGGGGGGGCTGACGTTTCTGCAGCCCGGATACACCCGAACGTTCGCGGCGCGGTCGCCGCTTGCCCAGCATTGCCATCTCAAGCCTCCGGGGCGAACAGGCCGGTGGAAAGATAACGGTCGCCGCGGTCACAGACGATAAACGCGATCACTGCGTTCTCGACCTCCTCGGCCACCCGCAGGGCACCAGCTAGGCACCCGCCCGACGAGACCCCGGCCAGAATGCCCTCCTCGCGCGCCAGGCGCCGCATGTGCTCCTCGGCCTCGCGCTGGCCGATATCGATTACCCGATCGACCCGGCTCGCATCGAAGATGCTGGGCAGGTATTCCGGCGGCCAGCGGCGAATGCCGGCGATGCTGGCACCGTCCTCAGGCTGCAAGCCGACGATCTGCACCTCGGGGTTGCGCTCCTTGAGCGCCTTGGAGACCCCCATGATGGTGCCGGTGGTGCCCATGGAGCTGATGAAGTGCGTCACGCGGCCGTCGGTCTGCTCCCAGATTTCGGGACCAGTGCCCTGGTAGTGGGCCAGCGGATTATCGGGGTTGGCGAACTGATCCAGGCGCTTGCCCTCGCCGCGGGCCAGCATGGCCTCGGCCACGTCACGGGCCTCCTCCATGCCGCCCTCCTTGCCGACGGTAATCAGTTCGGCACCGAAGGCCGCCATGGCCTGCTTGCGCTCCTCGGAGGCGTTTTCAGGCATGATCAGCACCATGCGATAGCCCCTGATGGCTGCCGCCATGGCCAGGGCAATACCGGTATTGCCCGAGGTCGCCTCCACCAGGGTGTCGCCGGGGGTGATCTCGCCACGCGCCTCGGCCTGCACGAGCATGGAGAGCGCCGGGCGATCCTTCACCGAACCGGCAGGATTATTGCCCTCCAGCTTGGCCAGCAGGACATTGTTGCGGCCGGCGCTGATGCGCTTGAGGCGAACCAACGGCGTGTTGCCGACGACATCCTCGAGGGTGGGAAAATGCATGCAACCTTCCTTGTGGAAACGGGTTTTCGTTCATTATATCCCTGCCACCGCAGGGGGGACAGGCATGCCCATCTGCTGTGGCATACTGAGGGCTGCCTCCTGAAAAGAGCCTGCCGATGTCCTTGAAGTTCCGCCTGCTGCTGACCGGTCTGTTGGTGCCCTGGCTACTGATGCTGCTGCTCGCCGCGACAACCCTGTCGCTGCACCGCTCGCACCACGCCGAACAGAGTCAAGCCCGCCTGGAACAGGCCCTCGACCTGCTGACGCCCCTGCTGAACGATGCCGATAACGCCGACCAGCGGGAGGCCATGGCAGGACGTTTGCTGGCGCTTGATGAGGTCCGCGCCCTGGGCATCATCGATGTCCAGGGCGAGATGTTGCTGCAGATGGGCCGGCTTCGCTCACCGCCTACCGCCCCCCGCGACGAGCATCGCCACCTCGACCAACAGGGCGCCGAGTGGCGGCTGCAGGCGCCCCTGTCCGGCGCCGAACCATCCTGGCTGGTAGTTGACGTTGATGCCAGCCCCCTGCTGCTGGACCACTATCGCCAGATCGGCCTCACCGCGCTGCTGCTGGCGTTCGCCTTCCTGGTGCTGGGCGGTTTGACCTTCGACGCCTATCGTCGCCTGCACCCCCCGCTGTCCGCCGTGGACGATGCCCTCTCCCGGCTAGCCAGAAACGAGAGTCCTCCCGACCTGCCCCCCTCACCGGGCGAGCTTGCCGGCCTGACCGAGCGGGTCAACGCCCTGAGCGAGCATCTGGTCCAAGGCCGACTGGAGACGCAGCGTCAGATCGAGCAGGCCACCGCTGAGCTCGAGGAGTCCATGGAGACCATCGAGGTCCAGAACATCGAGCTGGACATTTCCCACCGCCGCTCCGTGGAGGCCAACCGCGTCAAATCGGAATTCCTGGCCAACATGAGCCACGAGATCCGCACCCCGCTGAATGGCATCATCGGCTTCTGCCGTCTGCTCGACCGCTCACGACTGGAGCCGCGCCAGCGAGAATGGCTCGAACACGTTCAGCGCGCCTCCGGCAGCCTGTTGATGCTGGTCAATGACGTACTCGACTTCTCAAAGCTCGAAGCTGGACACCTGGAACTGGAGCATATGCCGCTGGACATGGTCGTCCTGGTGGACGAGGTACTCGGTCTGCAGGCGCCGCTGGCCCACCAGAAGGAACTGCAGCTGCTGGGCCTGGTGTATGACGACGTGCCCAGCGTGCTCAATGGCGATCCGATGCGCATCCAGCAGGTCCTGACCAACCTGGTACACAACGCGGTGAAGTTCACCCGGCAAGGCGAGGTGGTGGTTCGGGTCATGATGGAGCAGGCCGACCCCGGCAGTGTCACGCTGCGAATCAGCGTCACCGACACCGGCATCGGCCTTTCCGCGGAGCGTCAGCGCCTTCTCTTCCGAGCTTACCAGCAGACCGAACCCAGCCACGCCCGGGAGTTCGGCGGTACTGGCTTGGGCCTCACCATCTGCCGCCAGCTGGTCGAGCAGATGGGCGGGGAGATTGACGTAGAAAGCGTGCCCGGCCAGGGCACCACCTTCTCGTTCACCCTCCAGATGGAAGGCAACGAAGCAACCGAGCGGCCACCCGAGCTGCGCCTCGATGGGCAAACGGTGCTGATCGAGGAGCCTCACCCCGCCACTCGCCGCGCCCTTCGCCATCTCTTTACGCGCTGGGGCGCCCGGCCAGTGGACGCCGCCGCCCCCGCTCCCCAGAACGGCCCACCGGCCCTGCTGGTTGCCAGCCTACCACACACCCCCCTCACCGCGGACGAGGTGGGGATCTGGCAGCGCCGCCTGGCCGAGCTGGCATGCCCGGCCCTGCTGCTGGTCAATGCCAACCCCCTCGACCTGCCCAGCCTGCCGCTGCCCCACGGCGGCGAGGTCCTCGCCAAGCCGGTGGCCCGAGCCACTCTGACCGCCGCCGTGGCGAAGGTCCTGGACCAGCGCGAATGCCCGTCAGCGGCGGACCAGGCAACGGCGGCGCCTCGTCCCCTTCGCCTGTTGGCCGTGGATGACACCGAATCGAACCGCCTGCTGCTGCGAGAACTGATTGCCGGCCCTGGCGTCGAGGTCAGCCTGGCCGCCAGCGGTGAGGAGGCCCTGGCGCTGGCGCAAGAGCACGCGTTCGATATGGTGCTGATGGATATTCGCATGCCCGGCATGGATGGCGTGGAGACCACACGAGCGCTGCGACGCCTGGGCGGCCGCTGGCGCGATACGCCGGTCGTGGCGGTGACTGCCCACGTACTTGAGGAAGAGCGACGCCGGCTGCTGGAGAGCGGACTCAATGATGTGCTGGTGAAACCGGTGGATACCGACCAGTTGCGCAACGCCCTGCATCGTCATCTGGGCCTAGCGCTGCCGGTGGCAGAGACGGCGCCTTCACCATCACCGGCGACTGTCCCTGACGACGACGAACTGCCCACCGTGGACCTGGAACTCGGAACACGATTGGCGGGCGGAAAAGCCACGCTGGCCAGGGAACTGCTGGAACGCCTCGCGGCCGGGCTGGAGGAGAGCGAAGCCGCTCTGCGTCACGCCCTGGCGGAGGGCAACGATGAGGCGTTGCTGGATGGCATCCATGCCCTCAACGGCGCCTGTCGCTACTGCGGGGCGCCGCGGCTGGGGCTGATTGCCGAATCCCTGGAGACCCGGCTGCGTACCCGCGGCCGAGAGGCGGTGACGCCGCTGATGGATGACCTCTTCGCCGCCATGGCGGACCTGCGTGCCTGGGCACGGCCGGAAACCCAGGCCTCCGACAGCTAGTTCTCCAGACCCGCACCCTCCACACCCTGACCTTCAAGAACCACGAAAGCGATCGCCAGGGACGCCTCATCGCTGATCGACAGGTGAATCGCGCGAACCCCGGCGGCCATGGCCAGTTCGTTGGCCTTGCCCGACAGCAGCAGCGACGGCCGGCCCAGGGCATCGTTGGTGACCTGAACCTCGGTCCAGCGAATGCCCAGCCGCAGGCCGGTACCGAGCGCCTTGACGAAGGCCTCCTTGGCGGCGAAACGCTTGGCCATGAAGGCGGCCGGAGACGGATGGCCCCTCAGGCGCTCGCGTTCCCGTTCGCCCAGCAGGCGCAGCGCCAGGCGTTCGCCGTGGCGCGTCAGGGCCCGCTCGAAGCGCTCGACCCTGGCGATATCGGTGCCGATGCCGAGAATCATGGCTCAGTGCGGGTGATCGTCGTCGTGATCATGGTCCTGGCCGTGCTCATGGTCGTGCTCATGGTCGTGCTCCTCCAGGGAGGCGACGAAACCGGCTTCCTGGCCGGCGATGGCCAGCCGCTTCATCTCGGCTACCGCCTCCTTGAGCCCCACGAAGACCGCCCGGGCGATAATCGCATGGCCGATATTGAGTTCATGCAGCCCGGGAATGGCGGCGATGGCCTCGACGTTGTGGTAGTGCAGCCCGTGGCCAGCGTTGACGGTGAGCCCAAGCTCCAGCGCCATCTCGGTGGCGGCACTGAGTCGCGCATGTTCGTGGACGGCCGCCGGCCCAGTCGCCTCGGCATAGGCCCCGGTATGCAGCTCGATCACCGGGGCGCCGGCCTTGGCCGCGGCCTCGATCTGTGTCGGCTCGGGGTCGATGAAAAGCGACACCTCGCAGCCCGCCGCGGCCAAACGCTCACAGGCGGCATGGATGGCCGCGAAGCCGCCCACCACGTCCAGGCCACCTTCGGTGGTCAACTCTTCGCGCTTCTCGGGCACCAGGCAGACGTGGGCCGGGCGCAGCTCCTCGGCCAGGCGGATCATCGCCTCGGTGACCGCCATCTCGAAGTTCATGCGGGTGTTGAGCACCTCGACCAGCAGACGCACGTCGCGCTCCTGGATGTGCCGGCGATCCTCGCGCAGGTGCACGGTGATGCCGTCGGCGCCGGCCTCCTCGGCGAGCAGCGCCGCCTGGACAGGATCCGGATAGCGGGTGCCACGGGCCTGACGCAGGGTGGCGATATGGTCGATATTGACGCCGAGCAGGATGCGGGGGGGATGCATGACACGATCCTTGGATATTCGGGAAGTCGGGAGGCAGGGCCCTTTTGGGGTCAGACCCCGGCCGGACCACCCTGCCCATCTTGGAGCACTACAGCGACGATATTACCCGCCGCCGGGGTCTGACCCTGAGGCCTCCCCACGAATTATACAGTGACCCCCAGTTCGGCTTCTTGTCGCATGAGCCGGAGGAGTCTGTCCATTCGGCCCGCGGGATAGCGGGCCAGGATGGCTTCACAGCCAAGACGCCA